>JBJOQU010000136.1:0-34237 GCA_046049745.1 Actinomycetota bacterium
TTCGTCCGGTGCTCGACATGGCTGCAACACTGTCAGGTCGACGTTACGGTGCCAACCACGAGGACGATGTTCGCATGCGCGTGATCGCGGATCACATTCGCTCATCGTTGATGCTGATGTCTGACGGTGTCACGCCGTCGAACGAGGGTCGTGGATACATCTTGCGACGCTTGTTGCGTCGCTCGGTGCGTTCGATGCGATTGCTCGGTGTTGACGCTCCGACGTTCACCGAATTGTTCGCCGCTTCACGAGACGCGATGAAGGGTTCGTACCCTGAGGTTGAGACACACTACGACCGAATCTCGCGCACGGCTCTCGGTGAAGAAGAGACCTTCCTGCGCACGCTCGCGTCGGGAACACAAATTCTTGATCTCGCCGTCACCGAGCACAAGGCGTCGAAGGACGCTTCGCTCGGCGGTGAGACTGCGTTCCTGCTTCATGACACATACGGTTTCCCGATCGATCTCACCATGGAAATGGCGGAGGAAGCCGGAATCTCGGTGGACCGCGCAAAGTTTGACTCGCTGATGAACGACCAGCGCTCACGAGCAAAGGCCGACGCGAAGGCGAAGCGGGGGAATCTTGCTGACGTAAGCGTCTATGGCGAGTTCCGCACGGCCGGAGAGACGGTGTTCACCGGTTACGACGATTTCTCCACGGAGACGACGGTCATCGGAATCGTCAAAGATGGCGCATCCGTGCGGTCAGCACGCGTTGGTGACACGGTCGAACTCATCGTTCGTGAAACCAGCCTGTACGCCGAGAGCGGCGGACAGGACGCAGACGAGGGAACGATTGTTGGCGCAAGTTTCACCGCCGAGGTCCTCGACGTACAGCGTCCCATCAAGGGACTCACCGCTCACACTGTGCGCATTTCGGACGGTGAAGTTGGTGTCGATGATGCAGTCACGACCCTGGTCGATCGCGCTTACCGGCAGCAGGCCGCTCAAGCGCACTCGGCGACTCACCTAGTCCACGCGGCTCTTCGTCAGACGCTTGGCTCAGACGCTCACCAGGCCGGTTCCTACAACAAGGCTGGATACATGCGTTTTGACTTTGCGTGGAACGCCGGGTTGTCCGCCGCGACTAGGTCGGAAATTGAAGAGATCGCGAACAACGCCATCACCGACAACCTTGAGGTGTCGACTCGCGTGATGTCTCTGGATGACGCAAAGAACGAGGGAGCCATGGCTCTCTTCGGAGAAAAGTACGGCGATACTGTCCGCGTGGTCGATATTGGTGGTCCATGGTCGCGCGAGTTGTGCGCAGGAACCCACGTTTCGCGCTCGAGTGAAATCGGGTTGATCAACCTCATCGGTGAATCGTCAATCGGCTCAGCAAATCGTCGCGTCGAGGCTTTGGTGGGGACGAACGCATTCCGTGAATTTGCCGCAGAACGTGCGCTCGTCGCAGAACTCACATCGACTCTCAAGACGCCCAAGGAAGCGCTTCCTGGGCGTATCTCCGAACTTCTCGAGCAACTGAAGAGCGCGGAACGTGCCGTTGCGAAATTCGCTTCCGCGGCTCTGGCTGAACGCGTGCCCGCCCTCGTCGCCCAGGCGAGCACGATGGGGGAACTCGTCGCCGTCATCGCGAACGTCGGTCAGGTCGATTCAATCGACGGCGTCCGTCAGTTGGTGACCGATGTTCGCGACCGTCTTGGTGCGACTGCATCCGTTGTTGCACTTGGTGCAGTGGTCGACGGTAAGGCTGCCGTGGTTACAGCAACGAACGAAGCTTCCCGTGGTGCCAAGGTCAATGCAGGCGCTCTAGCCAAAACCGCTGCTGCAGTTCTCGGCGGTGGTGGCGGTGGACGCGACGACATGGCGCAGGGTGGCGGACCTGAGGTCGACAAGATCGACTCGGCTTTGTCAGCAATCGCAAAGGATCTCGCGAGCTAATCGTGCGTCGAGGCGTGCGGATCGGAATCGATGTGGGTAAAGCCCGCGTCGGAGTTGCGCGCAGCGACATTGACGGTCTCATGGCCGTACCGAGTGAAACACTTCCTCGCGCGACAGCAATGGAATCACTGATTGCTCTCTCGGCGGAGTCAACCATCTTGGAGTGGGTCGTCGGATTGCCACTCTCCTTGGATGGGGGAGAGACTCTGTCGACAGCGGACGCCCGTGAGTTCACCGGCCAGTTAGTTGCGGCAACCGGCGTCTCTGCACGCCTGGTCGACGAACGTCTGTCAACTGTGGGGGCGCAGGCCGCTCTTCATTCGGCCTCTCACACGACCAAGTCGAGCCGTTCGGTAATCGACCAAGTTGCGGCAACAATCCTGCTCGAAACCGCCCTCGAGGCAGAGAGGCGCGGGACTATGCTGGGCGAAACAGTGGAGGAAAAGTGAGCGAGACACGTCGAGAAGCACGCCAGCGCAACACAAAGCGTGGCGCTGGGTTCATTGCGGGAATTGTGATCGGCGCACTCGTCCTCGTCGGCGGCGGCGCATACGCCGGTTGGACATTGTTCGAGACGCAGATTCGTAATGTACTCGGGCTGGGCCCTGCGGATTTCGAAGGCACCGGAACCACTCCGACCGTCCTCGTGACCATCAAAGACGGCGATTATGGAGACGCCGTCGCTCAGAAGCTTTTCGACGCGGGAGTGACGAAGTCCTTCGCGGCCGTTTACGAGATCCTTCTCGCGGATTCGTCGATTGTGTTCACCCCGGGAACGTACGAATTGAAGACGGGAATGAGTGCAGCATCTGCACTCGCGATTATTTCCGATGAAACCAATCGGAAGATCTGGAAAGTCACAATCCCCGAAGGCCTCATCATCACTGATGTCATCGCGCGCCTTGCCGAAGGAACGGGAATTCCCCTCGCTGATTTTGATGCGGTCATCCACGACACAGCCTCGTTCCGCCTGCCAGACGGCGTTGAAACGATCGAGGGCTATCTGTTCCCTGCAACGTATGAGTTCGAGTTCGGCAGTACGGCTCACGAAATAGTCGCAAAAATGGTGTCGACCATGGACGCCCAGCTCTTCGACCTCGGAGTCCAAGGTGCGGACAAACACGCGATTCTGACAATGGCATCCATCGTTCAGCGCGAAGCGGGCAGCAACATGGACGATTTTGGCAAGGTTGCGCGGGTTTTCTATAACCGTTTGGACGATGGGTGGAAACTCGAGTCTGACGCGACAGTTACATACGGAACGGGAAACTTCGACTCCGTTTGGACGACCGATGCTGAACGTGCCGACGCGAGCAATCTGTACAACACCTATGTTCACGAGGGTCTGCCCGTCGGCCCAATCGGCGCTCCAGGGCTCGTCGCACTTCAGGCAGCTGTGAATCCCACCAAGGGTCCCTGGTACTTCTTTGTCCCCGTGAATTTGAAGACCGGCGAGACACAGTTTTCTGTCACACACGCTGAGCACTCAGCAGGTGTTCGCAAACTGAAGACCTGGTGCGCTGCGTCAGATGAAAACGCCGCTTACTGTGAGTAGCCATTTCGCCGTTCTCGGCAGCCCAATCGGGCACTCGAAATCCCCGTTGTTGCACCGTGCCGCAATTGCAGCACTAGGAATTGACGCGGACTATTCGGCATTCGAGGTGAATGAAAGTTATTTCCAGCAGTTCGTCACCTCGCGTGGTCTAGAAGACGTCGGCTTCTCGCTCACCATGCCTCTCAAGCATGTCGCACGGTCCGTTGTGACTTCCGAGTGCCGCACATCGGCGCTCACCGGTGCAATAAACACGATCGTTCGCGCCCCCGACGGGTGGCACGGGTTCAACACGGATGTGTGGGGTGCGCAGACAGCTATCGCGCAGTCACTGGGAACTCACTTCGCGTCCGCTGCGCTCCTCGGTGCAGGAGCAACCGCATCGTCACTGGTAGTCGCGCTACACGGCCTAGGTGTTCGGCAGCTCGCTGTCCTCGCTCGTGATGAGTCCAGAGCACAATCGGTTGTCGAATTGGCACGGCACCTTGGAATGTCAACCAAGTTTTCCGAACTGGGGAGCGAGTCGGTTCAGGCCGATCTTCTCGTCAATACCCTGCCTGGTTCGGTGCAACTAGACACCGTCACGATCGACGACCTTGACGCGGGCGCGTTGTTCGATGTGGTTTATGACCCCTGGCCTACACATCTATCCCGCGAATGGACCGCGCGGGGTTTGCCGTCGTCCAACGGCCTGACAATGTTGCTATGGCAGGCAGTCCGCCAAGCGCGCGTCTTTTACGGTGACGGAGTTGACGAAGAACTTCCGAACGAATCGCTCGTGGTCACCGCCATGCGCTCGGCGGTTGGTCTGTAACCGCCAACGCTTCTGGAACAATAGAGCCATGCGTTGGTTGACTGCGGGGGAATCACACGGTCCGGAGCTCATCGGAATTATCGAGGGCTTGCCGGCAGGTTTCCCTGTATCCCTGCCCGCTATTCGTCACGAACTGGCACGGCGTCGACTCGGTTACGGACGAGGCGCGCGAATGAAGTTCGAAGCCGACGAGGTCAACATTTCCGGCGGTGTTCGCCACGGACTGTCCATGGGAAGCCCTATCGCGCTTCGAATCGGAAACACGGAATGGCCCAAATGGGTTGATGTCATGAGCCCCGAACCCGTTGACGTCGATGTTTCAGAGACTGGACGTGGCGCACCGTTGACCCGTCCACGACCAGGGCACGCAGACCTCGCCGGGATGCAGAAGTACGGTTTCGACGAGGCTCGACCTGTTCTCGAACGTGCGTCGGCACGCGAGACGGCAACCCGTGTCGCTCTCGGGGCAGTTGCCCGCAGTTTTCTCGGCGAGCTGGGCATCGAGACCGTGGCTCACACCGTGTCGATTGCTGAAGTCGCCGTACCGAACGGTGCTGCACTTCCTCGTCCCCGAGACGTCGATTTATTGGATGCCGACCCGTTGCGCTGCTTCGACGCGGAAACGTCCGAGCGGATGGTCGAACGTGTCGACGCGGCCCACAAAGACGGCGACACTCTTGGTGGAATCGTCGAAGTGCTTGTCTACGGGTTGCCGTCCGGGCTTGGTTCCTACGTTCATTGGGATCGTCGACTCGACTCGAGACTCGCTGCTGCTCTGATGGGGATTCAAGCCATCAAGGGGGTCGAGGTCGGTGACGGTTTCGAAACCACGAGGCGACCTGGAAGTCAAGCACACGATGAAATGGTTCCCGGCGAGGAAATTGAGCGTTTGAGCGGTCGCGCCGGAGGAATCGAGGGCGGAATGTCGACGGGCCAAGTTCTGCGCGTTCGAGCCGGAATGAAACCAATCGCAACCGTTCCTCACGCATTGCGAACTATCGACACCACAACGGGTCAGGCGGCGGAAGCGCATCACCAACGTTCGGATGTGTGTGCAGTCCCCGCCGCAGGTGTCGTCGCGGAGGCCATGGTGTTACTCGTCATCGCTGAAGCGGTTGTCGAAAAGTTCGGGGGAGACTCGATCACGGAGACTCGCCGTAACCTCGACTCTTACCTTGCCGCCATCCCGGAAACACAGCGAACACAACGAGACGTGCCGTGAAGCCGACCGCGGTTCTCATCGGCCCTCCTGCTGCAGGAAAAACGCGCTTGGGAAAGGCCGTCGCGCGAATCTTTGATGTTCCGTTCGTCGACACCGATGTGCGCATCACCGAAAAGCACGGTTCAATTCCCGAGATTTTCGCCACACACGGCGAGGAGCGTTTCCGACAGTGGGAGCGAGAGGAAGTCGTTCGAGCACTAGCGGAAGACGGAATCGTCTCGCTCGGCGGTGGTGCCGTCGAAAACGCGGACACGCGCAGAGACCTCTCGGAACAACTCGTCGCACTCATCAGTGTCAGTGCCGACGCCGTCGAACCGCGATTGGCCAACGACAAGCGTCCGTTACTTGACGGGATCGAGTCGTGGAAAACGCTCGTAGAGCGCAGACAGCCTCTTTACGATGAACTCGCCACAATCACCGTGGATACGTCCGTTGGGCCGATGGATCACCACGCCGAACGACTAGCCGAGATGCTGAGGGCTGCGTCGTGACGACAGTCCACATCACCGGCGAGACGTCCTACGACGTGCACATTGGATCTGGCGCTTCTGAACGGGTGTCTGAGTTTCTCGGTGGGGCGACAAAGGCGCTACTGATTCACCAGCCCGTTATGTCCGTGCGTGCTGCGGAGATCAGGGAGCAACTCAAGGGCACCGTCGACGTCCTTCTCGCCGAAGTGCCAGACGGTGAGGATTCCAAACGCATCGAAGTGGCGGCTTTCTGTTGGGGAATTATGGGGCAAGCGGACTTCACTCGCTCGGACGCCGTGATCGGGCTCGGTGGTGGTGCGGCGACCGACCTCGCCGGGTTTGTCGCTGCAACGTGGCTTCGCGGGGTTCGATTCGTCAACATTCCCACGACGGTCCTGGGCGCTGTTGACGCGTCAGTTGGTGGGAAGACGGGGATCAACACAGCCGAGGGCAAGAACCTCGTCGGTTCGTTTCACGCACCCGCCGCGGTGTTGCTCGATACCGACATCCTCGCAACACTTCCCGATACCGAAAAGCGTGCCGGATTTGCAGAAGTAGCGAAGGCCGGTTTCATCAGCGATCCGGTTATCCTCGACCTGCTCGAGAGCAACCTGGACGCCGCACTCGATCCCACTACTGAGGCGGGAATCGACATCTTGCGTCGCGCGATTCAGGTGAAGGCGAGTGTCGTCTCGAAGGACTTCACAGAGCAGGGCCTTCGTGAGATTCTCAACTACGGTCACACCCTCGGCCACGCAATCGAACATGCCGAGCGCTACCGTTGGCGCCACGGCGCAGCCATTTCGATCGGAATGATGTTTGCGGCCGAGTTGTCTCGGATGACCCGCGGACTCTCTGACGAAGCAGTCGAACGCCACCGCAGCGTCCTAGGCGGCATCCTCGGACTCCCGGTGAACTACCCCAGCGGCCGCTGGGAGACGCTCCTTGCGACAATGCGACGTGACAAGAAGGCTCGGGGCGCTGCTCTTCGCTTCGTCCTTCTCGACGACATCGCGCGTCCGACCGTCACCGCAGTTGCGGATGAGTCCCTGCTCTTCGCGGCTTACGGGGAAATCGCTGGGTAGGCTGATTTCATGACCCGAATCCTCGTTCTCAACGGGCCTAATCTGTCACGATTGGGCACTCGTGAACCTGACGTATACGGTTCGACGACGTGGGACGAGCTCGTCACGATGCTCGAATCCGGCGCGCAATCCGGCGAGTTGATTGAGGTCCGTCAAACGAACGACGAAGCGGAACTCATCGGGTGGTTACACGAGGCAGCCGATACGTCATCCGAGGTTGTCCTGAACCCTGCCGCATTCACGCACTATTCCTACGCAGTTCGCGATGCCGTTGCGGTTGTGACGACCTCGGGGATCCCTCTTATCGAGGTTCACATCTCCAACCCGCACGCGCGGGAAGAATTCCGTCAGAACTCGGTTATTTCGGCCGTCGCGACCGGTGTCATTGCCGGTTTCGGAACCGACTCGTATCTCCTTGCGATTGACGCTCTGCGTCGCCGACGCTCATAACTTTTACCGCTCACACCTAACAATCAAGGAACAACCATGGCAACGACGAACGACATCAAGAACGGCTCAGTCCTCAACCTCGACGGTCAACTTTGGAACGTCATCGAATTCCAGCACGTCAAGCCGGGCAAGGGTGGCGCATTCGTGCGAACCAAGCTCAAGAACGTCATGACGGGAAAGGTTGTCGACCGCACGTTTAACGCGGGCACCAAGATCGACTTTGAGACGGTCGACCGTCGCGATTACCAGTACCTGTACCAGGACGGCAGTGGGTACGTCTTCATGGACCTCAGTGATTACGACCAGGTCACCGTCTCCGAGGCTGTTGTGGGCGACGCAAAGAACTTCATGCTCGAAAACCAGTCGGTACAGATCGCGATGAACAACGACGTCCCGCTGTACATCGAACTTCCGACCTCGGTCGTTCTCGAAATCACCTACACCGAGCCTGGTCTGCAGGGGGATCGCTCGACGGGTGGCACCAAGCCCGCAACCGTGGAGACCGGCCTTGAAATCCAGGTCCCGTTGTTCCTTGAACTCGGAACGAAAGTCAAAATCGACACCCGCGACGGCTCGTACCTCGGCCGCATTACCGACTAGTGTCCGCTCGGCACAAGGCGCGCAAGGCCGCCTTCGACCTTTTATATTCCGCTGAGCAACGAGAGCAATCACTGTCGGTCGCATTGGACGAATTCGACGTTCGCGAAACCGGTAAGCGCGAGCCGATCACCGAAATCGCTTATGTTCGTGAAATCGTCCGCGGCGTCGAGGAACGACAGTCGACGATTGATGAGGAGATTTCCGCGCACCTCAAGGATTGGACACTCAATCGCTTGTTTGCCGTCGATCGCGCTATTCTCCGACTTGCCGTGTGGGAGCTGTTGTACTCGGAAACTCCCAACGACGCGGCACGAGCAGAAGCGCTGGCACTGGCCGAAGAGTTCGGATCCGATGACGCCGCGCGTTTCATCGGGGGAGTCCTCGGCGCGATTGTGCGGGATTCCTAAATCTTCCGCTAACCTAGAGACATCCAGATCCTTTAAAAGCGTCCTGTGAGGCGGAAAGGAAGGGTGTAGTGGCGCGTATCGTCCTCACCAAACCCGATATCGACCGGGCTTTGACTCGTATTGGTCATGAAATTGTCGAATCTCAGCGCGGCAAGACCGGCCTCGTGTTTCTCGGCATTCCGACGCGTGGTGTCTTTATCGCCAAGCGCCTTGCCGACATCGTTGCGGGAATCCAGCCCCAGGACATCGCTGTCGGGACGCTCGACGTGACGATGTACCGCGACGACATTCAACAGAAGTCAACTCGCGCGACCGCACCGACCGAGATCCCGCCGTCCGGCATTGACGGAACCACTGTGATTTTGGTTGACGATGTCCTGTTCTCGGGACGTACGGTGCGTGCTGCGCTGGATGCGATTACGGCGTTGGGACGCCCCGATACGGTTCGCTTCGCTGTCTTGGTTGACCGCGGACACCGCGAACTGCCGATTCGGGCTGATTTCGTGGGAAAAAACCTTCCGTCGGCGGTCGACGAGCGCGTCAACGTGTGTTTGTCCGAGATAGACGACACGGACGAAGTGAGCATCGCATGAAGCACCTCATCTCGACACGTGATTTGAGCCGCGAAGACGCAATCGCACTTCTTGATACCACCGCGGACATGGTGGACGTTCGTGGGCGGGACGTCAAGAAACTACCGACGCTTCGTGGCAAGACTGTCGCCAACGTATTCTTTGAGGACTCGACGCGAACGCGACTGTCCTTTGAAGCGGCAGCACTGGCGCTCTCGGCCGATGTATCGACGTTCACTTCTGCGGGGTCGAGTGTGTCAAAGGGCGAAAGCCTCAAGGACACACTTCAGACCCTCGAGGCGATGGGCGCCGACTTCGTTGTGCTTCGCCACTCGCATTCCGGTGTCGCCGAGACCGTCGCCAATTCGGGTTGGATTGGCGCTCACGTGATCAACGCAGGAGACGGAACGCACGAACACCCGACCCAGGCCCTGCTTGACTGTTTCACGATGCGCTCACGACTTCGCGGAGACAGTGCTCGTGGCTCCGGTCTTGATGGTGTGGCTGTCGCAATTGTTGGCGACATTCTTCACTCGCGAGTTGCACGGTCAAACGTGTGGCTCTTGAACACACTGGGCGCACGTGTCACGCTCGTCTCACCAAAGACGCTGATTCCTGCAGATGTTTCCGAGTGGGGAGTCGCCACCGCGCTCACGCTCGACGAGGCACTCGAATCGAATCCGGACGTGGTCATGACTCTCCGCATTCAAAAGGAACGCATGTCGAATGGTTTCTTTCCGTCCGAGGCCGAGTATTCGCGCTTCTGGGGAATGAACACCGAAAGACTCGGTCGACTCAAGGACACAGCCATCGTGATGCACCCGGGCCCGATGAACCGTGGGCTCGAGATTGCCGGTGCCGTCGCGGATTCGCCTCAGTCGACGGTGACCGAGCAAGTCGCAAACGGCGTCGCTGCTCGAATGGCCGTGCTGTACACACTGACAGGAGCCGATTCGTGACCTCCATCCTTATTCGCGGCGCACACAGATTGGGCGCCGACGCAGGCGACATCCTCGTCTCGGACGGTATTATCACCGAGGTTGGCAAGGTGTCGGGAAAGGCGGACCGAACGATTGACGCGGCGGGGCTCGTCGCACTGCCTGGTCTCGTCGATCTGCACACCCATCTGCGCGAACCCGGCGGTGAAGGCGCCGAGACGATTCGCTCTGGATCACGAGCAGCGGCGGCGGGTGGTTTCACCGCAGTCCATGCCATGGCGAACACGTCACCTGTCGCCGATACCGCCACCGTCGTCGAACGAGTATTTGACCGAGGCATCGAAGCTGGATACGTCGAAGTACGACCGATCGGTGCGGTCACGCGAAACCTCGAGGGTGAGCAACTCGCTGACATTGGCGCCATGGCATCGAGTCGAGCGCGCGTCACGGTTTTCTCGGACGATGGCAAATGTGTCGGCGACTCACTTCTGATGCGTCGCGCTCTCGAATACGTGGCAACCTTCGGTGGCGTCATCGCTCAACACGCGCAGGACCCGCGACTGACGCTTGGTTCGCAGATGAACGAAGGCCGTGTGTCTGCTGAACTCGGTTTGGGCGGTTGGCCTCGCGTCGCCGAAGATTCGATTATCGCCCGTGACGTACTGTTAGCCGAGTCTGTAGGGGCACGACTGCACGTGTGCCACCTGTCGACCGCGGGAGCTGTCGACGTAGTTCGTTGGGCAAAGAAACGCGGCATTCAGGTCACGGCCGAGGTCACGCCTCATCACTTGCTGTTGACCGACGAGGCGGTGCGCGGCTACTCACCTCTGTTCAAAGTGAACCCGCCACTTCGAACCGCCGAAGACGTTGAGGCAGTCCGCGTTGGTGTCGCGGATGGAACCATCGACATCGTTGCGACGGACCACGCACCACATTCGGCCGCGACCAAGGACTGCACGTGGTCCGACGCCGCGTTCGGCATGGTTGGGCTGGAATCGGCGTTGTCGATCGTGCAGTCGACACTGGTTGACACCGGTCACATCACCTGGTCAGACGCCGCGCGATTGTTATCCGTCACACCCGCCGAAATCGGTCGGGTCGCCGGCTACGACGCACCCCTGACGGTTGGCGCACGGGCCAACATCACACTCGTAGACCCTGCTCACCGCGGAATATGGGGGACCGACAGACTCGCGGGCGGATCAAGGAATACTCCGTTCTCAGGAATCGAACTTCCCGGTCGAGTCATGTCAACGATTTTCCGCGGTACTGAAACAGTGATCGACGGCGCTGTCGTCGACGAGGTAAGGACATCATGAGCCACACAACAACACTCGTGCTTGAAGACGGTCGTCGCTTCGATGGACACGCATACGGTGCGACCGGAGAAACGGTCGGTGAAATCGTCTTCCAGACTGGAATGAGCGGCTACCAAGAGACCTTGACCGACCCGTCATATGCAGGGCAGATTGTCGTCCAAACCGCTCCGCATATCGGAAACACCGGAATGAACGACGAGGACGAAGAGTCGCGACGTATTTGGGTCGAGGGCTACATCGTGCGCGACCCCGCCCGTGTTCCTTCCAACTTCAGGTCACAGCGCACGCTGACGGACGACCTCGTCCAACAGGGCGTCGTCGGCATTTCAGGAATCGATACCCGAGCCCTCACGCGCATTATTCGCGAATCAGGTTCGATGCGTGCTGGAATCTTCCCCATCGACGGCCGTTCGACAGAAGACTATGTCGCCGCGGTGACCGCTGCACCCGAAATGTCGGGGCTCAACTTGTCCGCGAACGTTTCGGTTGATGCGACGTACGTGATTCCCGCGGAAGGAAAATCGCTCGGCGCTCTCGCAGTTCTCGATCTCGGTGTCAAGCAAGCGACCTTGGGTCACCTCGCCGCCCGCGGGTTCGATGTCCACGTCATTCCACAATCAGCCTCGTTAGACGACATTCTCGCGATCAACCCCGTTGCCGTGTTCTATTCGAACGGCCCCGGCGACCCCAGTGCTTCGACCCGTCACGTGGAAATATTGCGCGGCGTGCTGGAGCGCAAGATTCCGTTCTTCGGAATCTGTTTCGGCAATCAGTTGCTGGGCCGCGCACTCGGTTTTGGCACTTACAAACTCAAGTACGGTCACCGTGGCATCAACCAGCCGGTTCTGGATAAAGAGACTGGGCGTATCGAGATCACGGCCCACAACCACGGCTTTGCCGTCGATGCTCCGGTTGAGGGCATCGTCGACTCGCCAGCTGGGTTCGGTCGAGTTGAGGTGAGCCACGTTGGACTTAACGACCAGTGCGTCGAAGGTCTTCGCGCTCTCGACGTTCCAGCGTTCTCTGTGCAGTACCACCCAGAGGCAGCCGCCGGTCCACACGATTCCACCTACTTGTTCGACCGATTCCGCGACCTCGTCGCCCAGGGGAAGTAAATCATGCCCAAGCGTTCAGATATCAACTCCGTCCTCGTCATTGGGTCTGGCCCGATTGTTATCGGTCAGGCGGCCGAATTCGACTACTCAGGAACCCAGGCGTGCCGTGTGCTTCGCGAAGAGGGAATCCGCGTGATTCTGATCAACTCGAATCCCGCGACGATCATGACTGACCCCGATTTCGCCGATGCGACGTACGTCGAACCGATCACCACCGAAGTCATCGAAGCAATCATCGCCAAAGAAAAGCCCGACGCCATCTTGCCGACGCTTGGAGGCCAAACGGCACTCAATGCCGCCATGGCACTTCACGAGGCAGGGATTCTCACCAAGTACAACGTCGAACTCATCGGTGCGAAATTCGAAGCCATTCAACGCGGTGAGGACCGTCAAATATTCAAGGACCTGGTCTTGGCAAGTGGTGCGGACGTCGCCAAGTCGGTTGTCGTCAATTCAATTGACGGTGCACTCGAATTCATCAAGGAAACCGGCTACCCGGTCGTCATCCGCCCGTCGTTCACGATGGGAGGGCTTGGTTCAGGCTTCGCTTACGACGAGCCCGAATTGCGTCGAATGGTCTCGAACGGCCTTCACGAGAGTCCCACCAGCGAGGTGCTGCTCGAAGAGTCGATTCTGGGGTGGAAGGAATACGAACTCGAACTTATGCGCGACACGGCGGACAACACCGTCGTCGTGTGTTCGATTGAAAACGTCGACCCGGTGGGCGTCCACACCGGTGACTCGATTACAGTTGCGCCCGCGCTGACGCTGACGGACCGTGAGTATCAAAATCTTCGTGACATCGGAATCAACATCATTCGTCTGGTTGGTGTTGACACCGGTGGGTGCAACATTCAGTTCGCTATTGATCCAGCGGATGGCCGCGTCATCGTCATCGAGATGAATCCGCGTGTCAGTCGCTCGAGCGCGCTCGCGTCAAAGGCGACTGGTTTTCCCATCGCGAAAATCGCCGCGAAACTCGCAATCGGATACCGACTCGACGAAATTCCCAACGACATCACTGGGGTTACGCCAGCCTCGTTCGAACCGACCCTCGACTACATCGTCGTGAAAGCGCCACGTTTCGCCTTCGAGAAGTTCCCTGAAGCGGACACCACTCTGACGACCACGATGAAGAGTGTTGGCGAGGCAATGGCGATCGGGCGCAATTTCACTACTGCCCTCCAAAAGTCCCTGCGTTCCCTTGAGAAGCGGGGGAGTTCATTCCACTGGGACGGCGAACCGGGCGACGCAAAGGTCTTGACGCAACTCTCGATTCGCCCGACGGACGGTCGCATCGTCACTGTTCAGCAGGCTCTTCGCGCAGGCGCAACAGTCGCCGAAGTGTTCGACGCGACAGGCATCGACCCGTGGTTCCTCGACCAAATTGTCCTCATCAACGAGGTTGCCGCAGCGACGGCCACCGCACCGTTTGACCTTGATGCTCTGCGAGAGGCCAAGTATCACGGCTTCAGCGACGTTCAGATCGCGTCGCTGTGGAACTCTAGCGAAGACCTTGTGCGCGGTTATCGTCGTGAGAACGGTCTTCGACCGGTCTTCAAGACTGTCGACACTTGCGCGGGAGAATTTCCCGCGCTGACGCCGTATCACTATTCGTCCTACGACCGTGAAACAGAGGTCATCCCGTCCGACCGCAAGAAGGTGGTCATCATTGGCTCTGGCCCGAACCGTATCGGTCAGGGAATCGAGTTCGACTATTCCTGTGTTCATGCCTCGTTCGCGTTGGCAGATGCCGGGTACGAGACGATCATGATCAATTGCAACCCCGAGACAGTGTCGACCGACTATGACACGTCCGATCGACTGTATTTCGAGCCCCTGACGCTTGAAGACGTTCTCGAGGTCATCGATGCGGAAGCGGCTAGTGGCGAAATCATCGGTGCGGTCGTGCAGTTGGGCGGCCAAACCGCTCTGGGACTTGCCCACGGCCTCGAACAGAACGGGGTTCCCATTCTGGGAACCAGCCCTGACGCGATTGATATCGCCGAGGAACGTGGCCGTTTCGCTGAAATCCTTGACCAGTACGGGTTGGTTGCGCCACGTAACGGAACCGCGACGGACGTTGATTCGGCTGTCGCGATTGCCGAAGAGATTGGTTACCCGGTTCTCGTTCGCCCGTCGTACGTTCTCGGCGGACGTGGCATGGAAATCATCTATGACTCACCCTCCGTCCGCGATTATTTCGTTCGCATTGCAGACCAAGCGATTATCGGACCCAATGCTCCGCTCTTGGTTGACCGTTTCCTCGAGGACGCTATTGAGATTGATGTCGACGCCCTATACGACGGAACGCGCCTGTACATCGGCGGAATCATGGAGCACATCGAGGAAGCGGGCGTCCACTCGGGGGATTCTGCCTGCACGCTCCCTCCCGTGACGCTCGGTCGCACGGTCATCGAACGCGTGACGGCCGCAACTGAATCGATCGCGAAGGGAATCGGAGTCGTCGGTCTTCTCAACGTTCAGTTCGCCGTGTCTGCCGGGGTGCTCTACGTCCTTGAAGCCAATCCGCGAGCGAGTCGTACCGTGCCGTTCGTCTCGAAAGCAATGGGAACTCAGTTGGCGAAAGCCGCATCGTTGCTTATGGTCGGCGAATCGATTGAATCGCTCATCGCAGCTGGGCACTTACCCGAACACGATGGGACCCACGTGCCGCGCTTCGCGCCGGTTGCCGTCAAGGAAGCAGTCCTTCCGTTCAAGAGGTTCCGTACGACCGAGGGTCGGGTCGTCGACGCTGTTCTCGGACCGGAGATGCGGTCTACTGGCGAGGTGATGGGAATCGACCGTAATTTCCCCATTGCGTTCCGCAAGAGTCAGCAGGCCGCATACGGCGGGCTGCCGCAAGGCGGCACGGTCTTCGTTTCCGTCGCCGACCGCGACAAGCGTTCCATTGTGCTTCCCGTCCAACGTTTGAGCCAATTGGGCTTCCGCGTCCTCGCGACTGAGGGAACCGCCGACATTCTCGACCGAAACGGGATTCCCGTGGAAATCGTGTCAAAGCACTCGCAGGTAGAGACCGGACAGCGCAGTATCGTCGACATGATTCGAGCCGGCGAAGTCGATTTCATCATCAACACGCCTTCGGGAAGCAGTGCGCGCGCAGATGGCATGGAGATCCGCCGTGAAGCTGTCGCCGCCGATAAGGCTCTCGTGACGACAATTGCCCAAGTGTCGGCTGCAGTCGCGTCCTTGGACCTCGGCGATGAGGCACTTCGCGTCACAAGCCTTCAGGAGTATGCCGCCGAGCGTGCAACGTGGTGATGGGCCTAGGAGCGCGATTTCGCGACATCGTCGAGTCCTCTGGGCCCTTGTGCGTGGGCATCGACCCTTCTGCTGACATTTTGAGTCGTTGGGGACTCACAGACTCAGCTGCCGGAGCTCTAGACCTCTCGCGAGCCGTGATCGATGCCGCGTCAGGGCGAGTCGGAATTGTCAAGCCACAGGTGGCGTTTTTCGAGCGCTTCGGCGCTGCCGGTTTCATGGCTCTCGAAACTGCTATCAGCGAAGCTCGTCAAGCGGGCCTCGCGGTCATCGCCGATGCAAAGCGCGGAGACATCGGATCAACAATGGACGCGTATGCAACTGCATGGCTCTCCGAGGGGCCACTTAGGTCCGATGCCCTTACTGCAAGCCCTTTTCAGGGCTTTGACGCACTTGAACCCGCTTTTGACCTGGCCGATGTGACGGGTTCGACGGTGTTTGTGCTCTGTGCCACCTCGAACCCCGATTCCACAGCAATCCAATCGGCGTCCGTCAACGGACATACGCTGCCCAGCACCATCGCTGCATTGGCACGAGCCCGCAACCATCGTGGAAACGCCGTCGGTCTCGTTGTCGGCGCGACCAGAACACTCGAGGCGTCCGGTCTGACCGTGGGTGACATCGACGGCACTCTCGTCCTCGCACCAGGTTTTGGTGCACAAGGTGCGCAACTCAACGACCTCAACACCCTTTTCGGTGCCGCCTCTTCCTGGGTGATTCCGTCAGTCAGCCGTTCGGTTCTCGGTGCCGGGGCGGCGGGTATTGGGACCGCGATTGACGCACATAGACGAGAATTGGGTCTATGAGAGACCCGCGTGAAGCGTCTGCGATTGCCGTCGCAAATCGCCGCGCCCGCGCAGATATAAAGTCCTCGATCGCCGATGGCTCCGCTGACCCCCTCGCGATCGCCCGCACCGCCTGGGACGACAATTCATCTTCGGAAGCGTCGCTTCGAATGAACGAGTTTCTCGAGGCAATTCGGGGTATCGGACCAACAAAGGTCGATCGGATTTTGGCAGAACTGAGGATTCACCCTCGAAAACGCCTTGGCTTTCTTGGGGTTCGACAGATTTCGTCGTTAGGCCAGTGGCTGCGGCAACGCCCGAACCACAACGGGACACCAGAATCGTCCGGCAAATTGATTGTCGTTGCTGGGCCGACAGCGGTCGGCAAAGGAACGGTCGTAGCGCGAATTCGGCAGCGTCACCCCGAGGTCAAGTTCAGCGTCAGCGCGACCACTCGTGACCCCCGCCCGAGCGAAATCGATGGCGTGCATTATTACTTTGTGTCCGAGGACCAATTCGACGAATTGGTCGCGTCACGACAGATGCTTGAATGGGCTCTCGTCCACGGTCAAAATCGTTACGGAACACCACGTCAACCCATCGATTCCGCCCTCGCGGCGGGGGAGAGCATCATTCTCGAAATCGATATCCAGGGCGCTCGTCAGGTCAAGACTGCAATGCCCGAGGCTGTGTTGGTCTTCCTGTTGCCGCCCACATGGGACGAACTGGTTCGCCGCTTGACCACACGTGGCACGGAGAGCCCCGACGAACAGGCGCGCCGACTCGAGACCGCAAAGGTGGAGTTTGAGGCGCAAAGTGAGTTCGATGTGACGATTGTCAACGACGATGTCGATACAGCTGCGGAAGCCGTCGTATCATTGATGAGTATCGGTTAACGCGAAAGGTTACGCATGCGCACGAACAAGGGAATTATCGATCCCCCCATTGACGAACTTCTCGACAAGGTGGACTCGAAGTACCAGCTCGTCATTGTTGCCGCAAAGCGCGCGCGCCAGATCAACGACTACTACCAGGAACGCGCTGAGGGAACTGTTATCACCGCAGGTCCGCTCGTTGAGTCGACCATCGACGAGAAGCCGTTGACCATCGCGATGCGCGAGATCAACGAGGGCCTCGTGGAGCTCGACGCTTCCAAGTAGCATGACCGGACAGCACCCACGCGTTGTCGTGGGATTGACCGGCGGGATTGCCGCCTACAAGGCCGTCTCGGTCATTCGTTCTCTCGTTGAGCGTGGCTGCGATGTCCACGTGATTCCTACCGAGTCCGCTTTGAATTTCGTTGGTCGTGCGACCCTTGAAGCCGTGAGCCGTAACCCCGTTCACGACTCTCTGTTCGATGGGGTCGCTGAGGTTCGTCACGTTGCCTTGGGCCAGGCGGCAGACGTGATTCTCGTTGCACCAGCGACAGCAAATTCACTATCTGCATTGGCTGAGGGACGAGCAGATTCGCTCCTATTGACGACGATTCTGGCGTCAACGGCACCGCTGGTCATTGCTCCCGCGATGCACACTGAGATGTGGGAGAACGCGTCGACGCAGGCAAACGTGAACACATTGTCGAGTCGTGGAGTCCGGTTCGTGGGACCGTTCGTGGGTCGCCTGACTGGAGCAGATTCAGGCGTCGGACGTTTTGCCGAACCAGAGGACGTTGTTGACG
Organism: Actinomycetota bacterium; assembly: GCA_046049745.1. Lineage (GTDB taxonomy): Bacteria > Actinomycetota > Actinomycetes > Actinomycetales > Microbacteriaceae > MWH-TA3. The sequence continues at coordinate 18,191 of JBJOQU010000136.1, forward strand.
CCGTCTTCGCCGCAATAGGGCCGCGCGACTTTGTCGACACTTCGGTACTGATCACCGCAGGCGGCACACGGGAGCCGATTGATCCAGTCCGTTACATCGGCAATCGGTCAACAGGTGCGATGGGCGTCGCCCTTGCGGAAAACGCACGCGACCGTGGTGCACGCGTCACCCTGATTGCCGCACACCTCGAAGTTCCCGTTCCTCGTGGAATCACCGTGATGCACGTCGACACTGCCGCCGCTCTGCGGAATGCGGTGATGGCCGAAATTGAGTCAACAGATGTCTTTGTCTCCGCAGCAGCAGTGAGCGACTACCGCGTCGCTGTCCCATCGCCACAGAAGCTAAAGAAAAAGGCAGGCGCACCCGTTATTGAACTGGTGGAGAACCCGGACGTTCTCGCTGAAGTGAGCAGGGTGCGTGGACCACGGATCATCGTCGGGTTTGCGGCGGAGACGGACACCGCCGGATTCGAGGCAGAACTCGCGCGCAAGGCGACATCCAAAGGCGTCGACCTACTCGTGGGCAACATCGTTGGTGAGTCAGAAGGTTTTGGGAATAACGAAACCGCTATCGTTCTTGTAAATAGAGAAGGTGTGCGAATCGACAGCGTCAGCGGTAGCAAGTCGCACGTTGCGTCACACATCCTCGACCATGTCAGCCGACAGAAAGATGCTTCACGATGAGTCTGCGCTACTTCACCAGTGAATCAGTGACCAGCGGTCACCCCGACAAACTGTGCGACCAGCTGTCCGATGCGATTCTTGATGCGATTCTCGAGCAAGATTCGTCGGCCAAGGTTGCCGTTGAGTGCCTTGCTTCTGGTGGTCTGATTCACGTCGCCGGTGAGGTCCGCACCGAAGGTTACGTCGATATCGATCGAATCGTGCGCAAGACGATTGTCGGGATCGGTTACGACTCGGCGGATGTCGATTTCGATGGAAACACTTGCGGAATCATGATGTCAATCGCCGAACAATCGCCAGAAATCAACCGTGCCGTCGATAAGGACGATGTCGATTCGCAGGGCGCAGGCGATCAGGGGATCATGTTTGGGTATGCGACAAACGAGACCGTCGAGTTCATGCCGGCTCCCATTTACCTCGCGCATCGGATAGCCGAGCGCCTGGAAACGGTTCGACGCGACGGCGTCCTGGCCTATCTGCGTCCTGATGGCAAGACGCAAGTCACCGTTGCATATGACGGCACGACACCAACCGCGGTGGATACCGTCGTTGTGTCAACCCAACACGCTCCGACCGTGGACGGTCAGCACCTGACACACGCACGCATAGAAGCGGATGTTCGCGAGCACGTCATCGACCCTGTGCTGGGCGACTCAGAACTTGATTTCACCACGGTTCGATACATCATCAATCCCTCTGGTTCTTTCGAACACGGTGGACCTGGTTCCGACGCCGGTCTTACCGGTCGAAAAATTATCGTCGACACCTACGGAGGAGCGGCCCGGCACGGCGGAGGAGCTTTCTCGGGCAAAGATCCGTCGAAGGTTGACCGTTCGGGCGCATACGCAATGCGCTGGGTCGCAAAGAATGCCGTCGCGGCTGGACTTGCCGATCGACTCGAGGTCCAGATTGCGTACGCAATTGGAATCGCCGAGCCCGTCGGGCTTTACGTGGAGACGTTTGGAACTGAAAAGTTTTCGCTCGACGACATCACCACAGTGTTGACCGACGAATTCGATTTGCGCCCGGCAGCCATAACCCGTGACCTCGAGCTCCTTAGTGCGGTTCGCTATCAGGACACCGCCGCTTATGGCCACTTCGGTCGCACAGGCCCCTCGTTCACCTGGGAGCGTCTCGACCGTGTCGACTCGCTCCGCGCGCGCATCACCGCACTACAGAAATAGCACCGTGCTTGTCGCAAGAGTGCTTGTCGAGTCGCCCATTCCGCGACTCGACCGTCTCTTGGACTATTCGGTCCCCGATCGTCTGGCCGGTGAGATCGTTCCGGGTGGTCGGGTGCGCGTACCTCTTGGACGAGGAACTCGGCTTGTCGACGGGTTCGTTATCGAGCTAGGGTCTGAATCCAAGCAGGGTGTCGTCCTCGCCGATGTCGATTCACTCTTGGGCACCATTCCCGTGGTGACGCCTGCATTGTGGAAGCACGTGCGTGCCGTGGCCGATCGAAACGCGGGGAGCGCGTCTGACATTCTTCGAATTGCGGTTCCGAAACGTGCGGTGCGTGTCGAAAAGACTTTCAATGTCGCGGCTCGCTCGGCCGTCACACCGGTGCCGGGGACCAAGAGGGTTCTCGAACTGGACGCTGGTGTGACCACTACCAATTCGGGTCCGACTTTGCGAGCATTCGCTCAGATCTCTGATGTGATTCGTCACACCGCTGGCGGCTCTATCGTCGTAGTTCCTGATTGGCGCGATGTAGAACTACTGACGCGTGCGCTTGCGGAGATCGAGCACGTCGTGTGGGACTCCTCTGGCACTCCGAGCGAGCGATACGCACGTTACCTCGCCGTGTTGTCGGGCCAGGCCCGTGTTGTTATTGGCACCCGTAGCGCCGTCTATGCGCCCGTTGCAGATCTGCGCACGTTGATTGTCGTGAACGAGTCAGATCCTTTGCTGGACGAGCCACTGGCACCATTTGTTCACGTACGCGATGCAGCAATTGTGAGGCACGGAATTGAAGGCGGCGACCTGATTTTCGCGTCGCTCACACCTTCCGTTGAACTCGCCCGATTCCGAGATCTTGATTTCGTCGAGGCGGCGGCGGCAAGACCCCACCGGGCTCCCGTTGTTCTCGCCAATGACCCTACCGACGACTCGTTTGCGGGTAAGGCGCGCATTCCTACGTCAGCTTGGCGGATTGTCCGTGACGCTTTAGAACGTGGCCCGGTACTCGTCCAGGTGGCGCGGCCAGGATTCACTCCTGCAGTCGTGTGCGCTGCGTGCCGAACGCCGCACCGTTGCTCGCGTTGTCGATCCCCGCTCGCCGGGGTTCGGGACGGCTCGACGGTGTGTCGATTGTGCGGTAACCAACCACTGGGGATTCAATGCGCGCATTGTGGAGGGCGAGAACTCGCCTTCGCAGGTAAGGGCTCCGTTCGAACTGCGGACGAACTCGGTCGAGCTTTTGCGGGTACAAAGGTGATTCTCTCCGACGCCGAGCACCGACACCTCGAGATACCACGATCCCGAGCGTTGGTCGTCTGCACGCGGGGCGCCGAGCCCATTGTCGACGGCGGGTACGAAGCAATCTTGATTGTTGACGGCGATCGCGAGTTGCAAAGACCAGGTCTTCGCACAACTGAAAACTGCCTGCGATGGTGGGGGACAGTTGCCGCCTTCGCATCAGACACGGGAATCGTCGTCCTCGCGAATGTCGACGGGGCGTTCGCCGCTAGTTTCGCCTCTGGTCAGTGGGAAGGTGTTGTTGATGCCGAGTTGCGTGATCGACGTGCTCTGGGATTCCCGCCCGCCACGCGCGCCGTCGCAATTTCGGGCGCAATCCCTGATTTGGCCGAGGTCCGCGCACTTCCCGAGCTCGTCGGTCATCGGATCGTCGGCCCAGCACCCGCTGGTCAGGGTCACCGAATTGTCGTACTCGCTGACTATGCGACCTCACCCGTTGTCATCTCCGCGATTCGTGCACATATCGTCGCGTCAAAAACGTCGTCACTTCGTGTCCATTGCGATGACCTGGATGTGTTCGACGAAGTTGACGGAGACTGAAACACTAGAGCTATGGCCAGAATCGTTTTCGCAGGTAGCCCAGAAGTCTCGGTGCCCTACTTGCGCACATTGGCGGCCGTTCACGAGATCGTTTTAGTCATCAGCAGGATTGATTCGCCAGTCGGTCGTAAGCGTGTCATGAGCCCGACCCCCGTCGCTCAGGTGGCAGAGGAACTCGGTTTGCCGTTGCTCAAGACAAACAGCCTTCGAGGGCTCGAACTTCCTGATTCCGATATCGGTGTTGTCGTGGCTTACGGAGGGTTGGTGCCGGATGCGCTGCTTGACGTACCTGTGCACGGTTGGATCAACGCTCACTTCTCGCTGCTGCCCGCGCTGCGAGGTGCTGCGCCCGTCCAGCGCGGCTTGTGGAATGGAGACACGTCCACCGGTATTTCCATTTTTCAGCTAGTGAGCGAACTAGACGCCGGCCCGCTTTACCACCAGCGTGAAGTGTTCTTCGAGCCAACCGAAACTGCCTCGCAGGCGCTCAGCCGTATTGCATCGCTGACAGTCCACGACATCGTCGACACAGTTGACGGAATTCTTGCTGGAGAACTCGAGGCCTACGAACAGACTGGACTAACAACGTTTGCGCCGAAATTCACTCGCGACGACGGGCACATCAACTGGCTGTTACCGGCACACATCGTTGAGAACCGAATTCGCGCGTTGACCGATGAACCTGGTGCGTACACACTGCTCGGAGACCAACGGATTGGAATCCAGCAGGCTCGTCTGTCGTATGGTGAATCAGGTCCTGCAGGTTCGGTGTCCGTCGCCAACGGACACGTTTACATTGGGACAGGTGACGGGACAATCGAATTGATGAGCGTGAAGCCCGCTGGGAAGAACGCGATGTCAGCGATTGACTGGGCACGTGGACTTCGTGGCGAGTCGGTACTCGAATGACCCGCAACGCACGTGATGTCGCGGTGTCCGTTATCGGGGATGTGCGCGCCAACGGTGCTTATGCGAACATCGCGTTGCCCAAGGCAATCGCCGCGGCGAAGTTATCGCCACGAGACGCCGCCGACGCGACGACCTTGACCTATGGCACCGCCCGTTGGCAGGGATTCGTTGACGCCGTGCTACGCGAATGTGTCGACCGGCCTCTTGACGATCTCGACGGTGAGGTTCTTGACGTCCTCAGAGTTGGCACGTTCGAGGTGACAGTGGGGGACGAGCCTGCCCACATCGTCAACGAATGGGTCGAAGCAGCAAAGCGTCGTGTTCGCAGGGCATCTGGTTTGGTCAACGCAACGTTACGAAAGGTCTCTCGTCGGTCGCCCGCAGAATGGCGAGCACTATTCACGACGACGCTGAGCGGTGACTCACTAATCGAGGCGACGACAAGCCACCCAGCATGGATTGTGCGTTCGTTCGAATCAGCTCTTCCCGCCGCTGAGGTTGCTGCACTAATCGACGCAGACAATGAACCAGCCCACCCGACGCTGATCGCACTGCCTGGCCTGGCACGAGTGCCTGACGGAGTTGAACACGGTCAATTGTCTCCTTATGCCTATCCGGCGCCTCCCGGGCCGATTGGGGATATCGCCGGGATACACGACGGTTCTGTTCGCGTCCAAGACGAAGGATCGCAGGTTGCCGCTCTTCTTCTCGCTGCGGTCGCCCCGATTGTGGTCGGAGAGGAATGGCTCGACCTTTGTGCAGGTCCGGGTGGGAAAACTGCGTTATTGGCTGCGCTACAACGTCCCCACAACGGATTTCTCGTGGCCAACGAGCCACACGACCATCGCGCGGAACTGGTGCGCAACGCGATCAGGCCCTTTGCAGAGCACGTTCGCGTGATATCCAAGGACGGTCGAATTGTAGGTCGAGACAATCCAGGGCGTTTCGACCGAGTTTTGGTCGATGCGCCGTGTTCGGGACTTGGCGCACTTCGTCGGCGACCAGAATCGCGTTGGCGGAAGTCCGAAGAGGACCTCGACGTTCTGACGATGCTGCAAATCGAACTGCTCACCGCGGCCGTCAGAGCGACCAAACCAGGCGGATTTATCGCCTACGTTACGTGTTCGCCCGATCCACGAGAGACGGTCGATGTCGTTCAGACGGTCCTCGACGAACAACCTTCCGTCAACGTCATCAAGACAGTTGACGTACTCGCAACCATCACCTCTAACGCTCACGCCGTCGGAAGAGGAACGGCCGTTCAACTGTGGCCACATCGCCACGGAACTGATGCGATGTTCATCCAGTTACTGCAACGAACGCGATAGCCTGACACCGTGACGGTTCGAATCAACCCCAGTATTCTCAGTGCTGATTTCGTGAATATGGAACGCGAGCTCGGTCACATTACGAATGCTGACTTCGTTCACGTTGATGTCATGGACAACAACTTTGTTCCCAACCTCACGTTTGGGCCCCAAATGGTGTCGCGGATTGGTGAAGTATCCCGAGTGCCTCTCGACGTGCATCTCATGATCCAGGACAACGACCGCTGGGCGGCCGGCTATGCGGAACGTGGCGCTCAATCTGTCACCTTCCACGTTGAATCGACCCTCGACCCTGTTGGCGTCGCAACGAGAATTCGCGAAATTGGCGCTCGTGCAGGTCTGGCTTTGAAGCCCCACACTCCGTTCGAGAGCGTCCGAGAGATCGCACACGCGTTCGACCAAATTCTTGTCATGACCGTCGAGCCTGGATTCGGCGGGCAAAAGTTCATGCACGACCAAATGGACAAGGTGCGCGCGGTCGCCCAGTTCCGTAAGGACACCGGCACCAACTTCTGGATTCAGGTCGACGGGGGAGTCGACGAGAACACCATTTCGATTGCCGCGGAGGCCGGCGCCGATACGTTCGTTGCTGGATCAGCCGTCTACGGTCGGGACAACCCAGCCCTCGCTGTGGAAAACCTCCGTAAACTTGCTCAGACGAACCACCATCACTAGGAGAGACATGTCGAAGCCCGAAATCGAACCCCAACTCGGTCCAGAACCCACAGAACTCGTCATCGAGGACATCATCGTCGGTGACGGAGCCGAGGCCCTCCCAGGTTCCAATGTCGAGGTTCACTACGTCGGAGTGACGTTTGAGGGAGAGGAATTCGACTCGTCATGGGGCCGCGGCGAATCAATCGAGTTCCCCTTGAACGGACTCGTGCGTGGATGGCAAGAGGGTATTCCCGGGATGAAGGTCGGCGGTCGCCGCCAACTCGTCTGCCCTCCCGCGTGGGCATACGGACCAGCCGGTTCAGGTCACTTCCTCTCGGGAAAGACGTTGATCTTCGTCATCGACCTGCTCGCCACCCGCTGAGCGGTTAAGATTGTCGAGTGAAGACTTTCGACGAGCTGTACACGGAACTGGCCGAGAAGGCCATCACGCGTCCCGCAGGTAGTGGGACAGTGGCGGAACTCGATGCCGGAGTTCACGCGATCGGCAAGAAAATCGTCGAAGAGGCCGCCGAAGTGTGGATGGCTGCCGAGTATCAGAGTGATCGCGAAACCGCTGAGGAGATCGCTCAGTTGATTTACCATCTGCAGGTGCTCATGGTTGCCAAGGGACTCACTCCCGCAGACGTGTACGACGCCCTCTAACCCAAAGGTCCTTCATGCTCAAAATTGCAGTCCCCAACAAGGGAACGCTGTCGGATACTGCTGTCGAGATGCTTATCGAGGCCGGCTACACAGGTCGTCGTGATCCCCGCCAGTTGCACGTGATCGATGACCGTAACGGTGTCGAATTTTTCTACCTCCGACCCCGCGACATCGCGACGTACGTTGGCTCCGGCGCGCTTGACGTCGGAATCACTGGTCGAGACCTCCTCCTCGACTCAGAAACTGATGCTCTTGAACTCGATGACCTTGGCTTCGGAAGCTCAACTTTTCGATTCGCCGCTAAGCCCGGCGCTTTTGGCTCCGTGCAGGAACTCTCCGGTGTCCGCGTCGCAACGTCGTATCCGAAGCTGGTCGCGGATTTTCTCGAACGCCAGGGAGTCAAAGCCGTTCTCATCAAGTTGGACGGCGCCGTGGAATCAGCGGTTCGGCTCGGCGTTGCTGACGCTGTGGCCGATGTGGTGTCGACGGGGTCGACTCTTCGCGCCCAAGGACTCGAGGTATTCGGTCCTGTCATCCTTGAATCAACAGCGGTATTGATCTCTGCTGACTCACCAGACAAGGGCATCGATGTCCTGCGCCGTCGCCTCGCTGGCGTCAAGGTGGCTCGCGAGTACGTTCTGATGGATTACGACCTGCCTGTCGCTCTTCTCGAACACGCGTCAGCGATCACACCGGGGCTTGAGTCACCGACTGTGTCGCCTTTGCGCGATCCGGAATGGGTCGCCGTCCGCGCGATGGTGCCCAAATCAGACACCAACCACGTCATGGACGAACTTTACGAACTCGGCGCACGGGCGATCCTCGTAAGCCCGATTCACGCCGCGCGGATCTGATGACCGTCGCCGTTCGCGTCATTCCCTGTCTCGACGTCAAGGACGGTCGAGTGGTGAAAGGTGTGAACTTCGAGAACCTCCAAGATTCCGGTGACCCGGTCGACCGGGCGACGGTCTATTACGAGGCTGGTGCCGATGAATTGACCTTCCTCGATGTCACCGCAACCGTAGACGACCGCTCAACCATGTACGACATCGTCGAACGCACTGCTGAAAAGCTTTTCATTCCGTTGACTGTGGGTGGCGGTGTACGAACCACCGACGATGTCGCCCGCCTTCTTGGCCACGGTGCAGACAAAGTTAGCGTGAGTTCCGCGGCTGTTGTCCGCCCTGAGTTGTTGAGTGAGATCGCCGAACGGTTTGGAAATCAAGTGCTCGTCCTCTCTCTTGACATCGCCTCGAGCAATGACAGCCCGAGTGGCTGGGTCGTCACGACTCACGGCGGGCGGACTCTGACGGACGTCGACGCGCTCGCGTGGGTGCGCGAAGCCGTCGACCGAGGGGCTGGCGAGTTACTCGTCAACTCCATCGACGCTGACGGTACGAAGACTGGTTTCGACATCCCGCTCATCGAAGCAGTCCGCAGCGTCGCGGCGGTACCGCTCATCGCATCGGGGGGAGCGGGGTCAATAGAACATTTCGCACCCGCGGTGCGGGCCGGAGCCGACGCAGTTCTCGCGGCATCTGTGTTTCACACCGATCAGGTGACGATTGCTGACGTCAAAGACGCACTGCGTGCAGACGGGATTGAGGTCCGATGACCACCATCAACGACATCGCATTCAACTCCGACGGGCTTGTTCCCGCGATCATTCAACAACATGACTCTGGCGATGTCCTCATGTTGGGTTACATGAATGCAGAGGCTGTCCGGCGCACCCTGACAGAAGGTCGGGTGACCTTCTGGAGTCGCTCGCGACAAGAATTCTGGCGCAAGGGCGACACTTCGGGGAACGTGCAGCACGTGGTCTCAATAAGCGTGGACTGCGATGGAGACACGTTGCTCGTTCGTGTCGACCAAACTGGAGTCGCGTGCCACACAGGATCACGCTCGTGTTTCGACAATCGAGAGGTGACGTCATGACGACGACCCGTACCGAATTCGATTCCGCGCGGCAACACGGCCCGGTTGTCACGGTACTTCGTAGCGTTTTCGTGGATTCCGTTTCGCCCGTTGCGCTATACGAACACCTCACGGCGGCGAAACCAGGGACTTTCCTTCTCGAGTCCGCCGAACAAGGTGGAATCTGGTCTCGGTATTCGTTCATCGGGCTCTCGTCGTGGGGTTGCCTCACTGAGTCGAATGGCGAGACGCGTTGGATTGACTACGGTTTATCGCGCGAACAAGCATTCGACGGCCCGTTGCCCACCAAACGTCTCGACGCGTTGGATGCACTGTACGCAAAATGGGCGTCACCGAACAACACCGGCCTTCCTCCTTTGACGAGCGGCCTCGTTGGCTTCCTCGGCTGGGACACGATTCGCGAGATTGAGGACCTCCCCGACGTTCCCGTGAACGAGTCTGGGGTTCCTGCGCAAGCAATGGTGTTCGTGCGCGATCTCCTCGTTATCGACCACCGCACGTCTGTCATCCACGTATGCACCGCAGTCCTCGACGGCGGGGACTCTGACACCGAATGGTCCAACTCTCAACGTCGATTGGACGAGCTCGTCTCTCGCCTCGACACGTCGGTGCACTTGGCGCCACTCGAACCACCGGTCACAACAACGCCCAGTTATTCGACACGGACAGAACGCACGGAATTCCTGAAGTCGATTGACACGGCCAAGCACTACATCCGCGAAGGTGATGTCTTCCAGGTCGTCATCTCACAGCGCTTTGATACGGAAGTCAGCGCATCGTCGGTTGACGTGTACCGAATGCTTCGAGCGCTCAATCCGTCGCCGTACATGTACTTACTCGCACTAGAAACCGAAGACGGTACGGCCTTCGAAGTTGTCGGGTCAAGCCCCGAAGCGCTGGTGAAAGTCGAAGACGGTCGGGTGTTCAGCCACCCCATCGCAGGTTCACGCCCGCGCGGCGCGACTCCCGAGCAGGATGTCGAACTCGCCGAGGGATTGCTGCGTGACGACAAGGAACGTGCTGAGCACCTCATGCTTGTCGACCTCGCCCGAAATGATCTGTCTCGGGTGTGCGCGCCTGGTTCCGTCGAGGTGACGGAGTTCATGGCTGTCGAGCGTTTCTCGCACATCATGCATCTCGTGTCTAGTGTCGAAGGAAACCTCTCGGAGAGTTCGAGCCCGATCGACGTCTTCCGATCGACCTTCCCTGCTGGAACGTTGTCTGGCGCACCGAAACCACGCGCACTTGAAATCATCGACGAGTTGGAACCTGCCAACAGGGGAGTGTATGGCGGTGTTGTCGGATACATCAGTTTTGGCGGCGATGCCGACCTCGCGATTGCGATCAGAACTGCCGTCATCGTTGGGAATCACGCTTCTGTTCAGGCCGGTGCAGGTCTCGTGGCGGATTCAAACCCGGAAAGTGAATACGACGAGACTGTCCACAAGGCGGCGGCGCCCCTGCGCGCCATCGCCTCTGCGAACGCACTTCGCCCCGCGATAGACTGACGTCACGAAAGGATTCACCATGAACACTGCACACGATCCCGGACACGGTTCTTCCCCGGCGGCATGGACCTCGGTCATCATCATGCTCGTTGCGTTTACAACAGGAACACTCTTCTTCTGGCTGGATCAGCCTGCTTTGGTGTGGGCAAGCGCAGGTCTTCTCGCGACTGGTCCCATCGTTGGTTGGGCACTCTCGAAGGCCGGCTACGGAGTCAAGGGGCCAAAGTACAAGGTCAAGCACTAGCAGTGCTGGACCAACTCACGGCAGGCGCCCTCGAGGACGCCGCCGATCGTCGCGAACGAATCTCGCTTGCCGAGATCGAGCGACGCGCCGTGAGTTCTCCAGAGCCCCGCGATGCTCTTCGCGCCTTGGCGCCGACTGACCACATTCGTCTGATTGCGGAAATCAAGCGTTCAAGTCCGTCCAAGGGATCGCTCGCCGCCATTCCGGACCCGCAAGACCTCGCGGCTGAATACGCCGAATCTGGCGCTGACGCGATTTCCGTCTTGACGGAGGGCCGCAGATTTGGAGGGTCCATCAACGACCTCATCGCCGTTCGGGACGCCGTGTCGGTGCCGTTGTTGCGCAAGGATTTCATCGCTGAGGAATACCAGATCCTCGAAGCGAGGGCGTTCGGTGCCGACATCGTTCTTCTCATCGTCGCTGCCCTCGAACAGCCAGTCCTTGCTCGGCTCCACACATTTGCACAGCAATTGGGTCTCGCTGTTCTCGTCGAGACACATTCCGCTGACGAGGTTCGTCGCGCGTCAGATGTCGGCGCACGACTAGTCGGGGTAAATGCACGTAATCTGTCCACCTTCGAGATGGACAGAAACCTTTTTGGTGAGGTACGACACCTCATCGACGCTTCCGCAATCGCCATTGCCGAATCAGCCGTTGTTGATGTCGATGATGTCGTTGCGTATCGAAATGCCGGTGCTGACGTTGTTTTGGTCGGCGAAGCACTAGTCACGTCCGGCAATCCCGCCGACCGTGTCCGTGAATTCCGAGGAGTGAACTGATGTCCCTGCGTGACGAAACCGGTCCTTACTTCGGCGAATTTGGCGGGCGTTTCGTCCCCGAATCTCTCATCAAAGCGCTGGACGAGCTCGATGCCGCATACCTTGCCGCGAAAGACGACCCAACCTTCCAGGCAGAGCTCACCGAGTTGCACCGCTCGTACACCGGACGACCATCGCTCCTGACCGAGGTACCGCGCTTTGCCGCAATTGCTGGCGGCGCGCGAATCATCCTCAAGCGCGAGGATCTCAACCACACGGGCTCGCACAAAATCAATAACGTTCTCGGTCAGGCACTTCTGGCTAAGCGACTGGGGAAAACGAGACTCATCGCTGAGACGGGTGCGGGTCAACACGGTGTTGCCACGGCAACGGCTGCTGCTCTGTTCGGTATGGAGTGTGTCGTGTACATGGGCGAGGTCGACACCGAGCGGCAGGCGCTGAACGTTGCACGTATGAATCTGCTCGGCGCGACAGTAGTTCCCGTCACACACGGATCTCGCACTCTGAAGGACGCGATCAACGAGGCGATGCGCGACTGGGTCACCAATGTCGACTCGACTCACTACCTGCTCGGTACGGTCGCCGGCCCTCACCCGTTCCCCGTCATGGTTCGCGATTTCCACTCGATCATCGGTAACGAGGCCCGCGAGCAGCTCTTGGCGACCGAAGGCAGGCTCCCGACCGCTGTGGTTGCGTGTGTTGGCGGAGGGTCGAACGCTATTGGCATCTTCCACGCCTTCCTCGACGACGACGTACGCCTCATCGGATATGAAGCAGCCGGCGACGGCATCGACACACCGCGTCACGCGGCGACCCTGGAACGTGGCCGGCCCGGGGTTCTCCACGGAGCAAAGACCTACGTTTTGCAGGACGAAGACGGACAGACCATCGAATCACACTCGATCTCTGCAGGTCTCGATTACCCGGGGGTTGGACCTGAACACGCATGGTTGCGGGATTCTGGTCGAGCGGAATACCGCGGCATCACAGACGACGAGGCAATGCAAGCGCTGCTGAGTCTTTCGCGCACCGAAGGAATCATCCCCGCGATTGAGACTGCACACGCTCTCGCCGGCGCACTGCAACTCGCCGCCACAATGGCCCCTGACGACATCATTCTCATCAATAACTCGGGGCGCGGGGACAAGGACATGGAAACCGCCGGCCGCTACTTCGGGTTCCTGAAGGACGGTCGTTGATGTCACGCGTCACTGAGACCATCCGGGCCGCCGAATCACAGGGCAGGGGAGTTCTCGTCGGTTATTTGCCGGCTGGATTCCCTTCCGTTGAGGAATCAATCGAAGCTCTCGTTGCCCTTGCCGAGGGTGGTGCTGACATCATCGAACTGGGCATTCCGTACTCTGACCCCGTCATGGACGGCCTCGTCATCCAGCAGGCGACCAATCGCGCCTTAGAGAACGGCTTCCGCGTCAAGAACACCTTCGACATTATTCGCGGGGTAACCGCTCGAGTCGATGTTCCGATTCTGGTGATGACCTACTGGAACCCAGTCGTTCAATATGGGATTGAACGATTCGCATCAGATCTCGCAGCAGCCGGGGGAGCAGGGCTGATCACGCCCGACCTCATTCCCGACGAGGCAGCCGAGTGGGTTGTCGCATCTGACAAGCACGACCTCGACCGAGTTTTCCTCGCTGCGCCTTCCTCGACAGACGATCGCCTCCGTGCAACTGTCGACATATCTCGGGGATTTGTTTATGCGGTATCGACGATGGGTATCACCGGTGCGCGCGAAGACCTCGATGCGGCGGCCCGCACGCTTGTCGGTCGTCTTCGCGCCGTAGGAGCGAAGACTGTGTGCGTCGGCGTCGGTATTTCGACAGCCGACCAGGTTCACGACGTGTGCGGCTACGCGGACGGAGCAATTGTCGGCTCGCTTCTCGTCAAGACTCTGGATACCGATGGCGTCGACGGAGTTCGTCGTGTCACCGCCGCACTCGCTACCGGCACCATCAAGTCGAAGCCGTAGGCTAAGAATTCGTCGAAAGGACCCCCGTGATTCTCGCAAGTTTCCCCACACCGCCAGCGGAATGGCAGACATTCAACATCGGTGAAATTCTCCGCAACGCAGGAGCATCGTGGGCGACGTTCGACTTGACGATTCACGCCTACGCGCTCTGCATTCTCACGGGAATCATCGTCGCGCTGTTTATCACCAACCGCCGACTCGTCGCTCGCGGAGTCGAACCGTGGCTTGTGCTTGACGTGATGTTGTTGGCTATTCCGTTGGGAATCGTCGGTGGGCGCGCGTATCACGTGTTGACGCACCCGAACGATTACTTCGCCGGACAGGACGTGATGACAGTGTTCTACGTCTGGCAGGGCGGAATGGCGATTTTCGGTGCTTTGATTCTCGGAGCCGCCGGGGCGTATATCGGGTCACGACTTGTCGGACTGCGATTCGCCACTTTGCTCGACGCTGTCGTCCCCGGTCTGCTCATTGCACAAGCATTCGGTCGTTTCGGCAACTGGTTCAACAACGAGCTCTTCGGAGTCCCCACCGATCTACCGTGGGGACTGCCGATTGACTCGACAAACCCTGCATACCCGATTGGGCTCGCGCCGGGAACGTTGTTCCACCCCGTCTTTATCTACGAAGCGATGTGGAACGTTCTCGGAGCGATTGTGATTGTTGCAATCGCTCGTCGTGCACACCTTCAGTGGGGTCGTCAATTCGGTCTTTATCTCATGTGGTACGGCGCCGGTCGTGTTGCGATTGAAACCATCCGTCTAGACCCCAGTGAGACTGTGTTCGGAATTCGCGTCAATGTATGGGCATCCTTAGCCGCAATCGTTCTCGGTTTCGCCATCTGGTACATCCAAGGAAAACGCCACACGGGAGCAGAACCGAGTGCATACGTCGAGGGTCGTGGCTGGAACGACCCGAAAACGGTAGACTCCAAGAACACCTACACCAAGGCTGAACTTGTCGACGGAGACGGATCGAGCCCAAAGCGCCGCGCCGCCACAAGCACCTCGCGAAAGCGCTAGTTAGCACTTTTCCCCTATTCGCGGGCCGACGTCGTCCCATTGCCAGGAAGGACGTTGCCTCATGGTGAGCCCTTTTAGTCGCTTTGGTTCGTTCCCCGAAAAGTCGGGGCTATACAACCCCGCTGACGAGAAAGACTCGTGCGGTTTCGCGATGGTCGCTACGACTCGCGGATTCGCCGGTCACGACATCATCGAAACGGCACTGTCGAGCCTCCGCAACCTCGAACACCGCGGTGCAGTCGGATCAGATGCCGGCACTGGTGACGGAGCCGGAATCCTCATCCAGATGCCAGATGCATTCTTCCGTGCGGTTCTCGGTTTTCATATCCCCGCCGTCGGACAGTACGCCGTCGGTATCGCCTTCTTGCCCCTCGACGAGGCACAGCGCTCGGCCGAAAAGGTGGCGATTGAAGGGATTGCCGAAAGCGAGGGTCTTTCTGTCCTCGGTTGGCGTGAAGTGCCGACTGTCCCTGAACACCTGGGTTCTCTGGCTCGCGAAGTTATGCCCGCCTTTGAACAGATCGTTGTCGCGGACGCTGACGGTACGGCTTCGGGTATCGAACTTGACCGATTGACGTTCCGACTTCGCAAGCGGGCCGAGCGCGAATTGGGAACATATTTCCCCTCGCTATCAAGCCGCACAATCGTTTACAAGGGAATGGTCACCACCCTTCAGCTGGAACCCTTCTTCCCCGACCTTTCGGACGTGCGTGTCGAGTCGACCCTGGCTCTTGTGCACTCTCGATTCTCAACGAACACCTTCCCGTCGTGGCCGTTGGCTCATCCGTTCCGGTTCATCGCCCACAATGGCGAAATCAACACGGTCCGCGCGAACCGAAACTGGATGCGCGCACGCCAATCGCAACTTGCGTCGCCGCTGCTCGGCGACCTCACGGCGCTGTTCCCGATCGTCACCGAGGACGGAAGTGACTCGGCGTCGTTTGACGAGGTTGTAGAGCTGCTCGAGCTTTCAGGTCGTTCTCTGCCACACGCCATCATGATGATGATCCCGGAAGCGTGGGAAAACGACCGTGCGATGGACACCAAACGTCGCGAGTTTTACCAGTATCACTCGATGCTGATGGAACCCTGGGACGGTCCAGCAGCCCTGGCGTTCTCGGACGGGTCAATCGCCGGTGCGACCTTGGACCGCAACGGTCTTCGTCCTGGGCGTTTTCTTGTCACGGATGACGGTCTGGTCGTCATGGCTTCGGAAATCGGCGTCTATGACGTCGACCCGGCGAAGGTCGTCCGAAAAGGTCGCTTGCAGCCGGGTCGCATGTTCATCGTCGACACGGTGAACCA
>JBJOQU010000137.1:0-3755 GCA_046049745.1 Actinomycetota bacterium
CCCGTCTCGCGGGCATCTTCCCGCTTGTCGGAACGTTTCCAGGTTCTAGGCTGGACACGTGGCAACGAGCATCTACATCACGAGCGCCGAAGACAACTCGGGCAAGTCGACGGTCGCGCTCGGTGTCATGGATCGGCTGCAGGCTCAAGGCAAGAAGGTCGGTGTGTTCCGGCCCATCACCACTCCCGCCGGCACGAAGGATTACGTTCTCGAGTCACTTCTGAGCCATGATTCCGTCGAGTTGTCTCTCGACGAATGCATCGGAGTTTCCTACGACGACGTCCATTCCGACCAGGATGCTGCGCTCGCGACGATTGTCGAACGCTTCAATCAAATGGAGCACGCGTGCGATGCCGTTGTCATCATCGGATCCGACTATTCCGACGTCGCAAGCCCGACAGAACTCTCGTTCAACGCACGCATCGCTGCCAACCTAGGTGCGCCCGTGCTGGTCGTGCTGCGCGGCCGCGGTTCGGCCGGTCGTTCACAGGGTGGCCTCGTCGAGCAGCCGGCCCGCCCAGTCAAGGACCTCATCAACCTCGTCGACATGGCACTGCCCGAACTCGACAAGGAACATGCGACGCTTTTCGGTGTCATCGCCAACCGAGTCGAACCCTCTGACGTCACCGAAATCACGGCGGCCTTGTCCGCCTCGGTGCCCGACGGGTTTGTCGGGGCGATTCCGGAGAACGAATTCCTCATCGCTCCAACACTCGAGCGGGTGATGGAATCCATTGACGGCCGGTTGATTCATGGTGACGCCACGTTGATGAAGCGCGAAGTGCTGCACGCCAAGGTCGCGGCCATGAACGTCGAGAACGTCATCTCACGCCTTCGCGAAGGTGAAGTCGTTCTCGTACCGTCCGATCGCTCAGAAATTCTGCTCGCAGTCCTTTCCGCCCACGAATCGGACACGTTCCCTTCGCTCGCGGGAATCGTTCTCTATGGCGGGTACCCGACGCCGGAAGCGGTGTGGCGACTCGTCGTTGGAATGAATTCGTCGCTGCCGATAATCGAAGCCCCGTCGACGACCTACGAGACGGTCATGGGTGTCATGGAAACACGGTCACGATTCGCCGCCGACTCACAGCGCAAGTACGACACCGCGCTCTCGCTGTTCGAGGCGAACATCGACTCGGCGGCGCTGCTTCAGCGGCTCAACGTCGCCCGTGCTGACGTGGTCACCCCGCTGATGTTCGAGTACGACCTGTTGGATCGTGCGCGAGCCCACCAGAAGCACATCGTTCTGCCTGAAGGCGACGACGACCGCATTCTTCGCGCCGCAGCCACACTGCTGGCGCGCAAGGTGGTGTCGCTGACGATTCTGGGCGACGAAAACGACGTTCGCGCGCGTGCCAAAGAGCTCGGCGTCGATATCTCGGGCGCAGCGGTCATCAACCCAAAAGCCAGCGAATACGACGAGCGGTTCGCCGAAGAATACGCACGCCTGCGTGCACACAAGGGCGTCACCGTCGAACAGGCCCGCGAAACGATCACCGACGTCAGTTACTTCGGCACGATGATGGTCCACCTTGGACTGGCTGACGGAATGGTGTCGGGCGCCGCCCACACCACGGCCCACACCATCAAGCCATCTTTCGAGATCATCAAGACGAAGCCGGGCACCTCGGTCGTGTCGAGCGTGTTCCTCATGGCGCTCGCCGACCGCGTCCTCGTCTACGGAGACTGTGCCGTGATTCCCGACCCCACGGCGGACCAGCTCGCGGACATTGCGATCTCATCCGCGGCGACGGCTCGTCAATTCGACATCGAACCACGCGTGGCGATGCTCTCGTACTCAACCGGAACCTCCGGTTCAGGTGACGACGTAGAAAAAGTGCGCGCGGCAACCGAACTCGTCCGTCAACGTCAACCCGAACTTCTCGTCGAAGGACCGATTCAGTACGACGCCGCTGCGGAACCCAGTGTTGCGGCGACGAAGATGCCGAACTCGCCCGTTGCCGGGCGCGCAACCGTGTTCATTTTCCCCGACCTCAACACGGGCAACAACACCTACAAGGCCGTGCAACGTTCGGCGGGAGCAGTCGCCATTGGACCTGTTCTGCAGGGCCTCAACAAACCCGTCAATGACTTGTCGCGCGGTGCTCTCGTCAGTGACATCATCAACACCGTCGCCATTACCGCGATTCAGGCACAGGACAACGTGTGAGCCGCGCCTTCGTCGTCAATTCTGGTTCTTCGTCAATCAAGTACCAACTGATTGACCTCACCACGAACGAGTCCGTTCTGTCGGGACTCGTCGAGCGCATCGGTGAGCCGGGCGGCGGGGCGGTCAACCACACCGAAGGGTTGCGATCCGTCCTCGACCAACTCGGCGACGACGCCAACATTTCTGTCGTCGGCCACCGCGTCGTTCACGGCGGGGACATCTTTAACGAAGCAACCGTCATCACGGACGGCGTGCTTCGCGATATCGAGGCACTGTCGCCTCTCGCACCACTTCACAACCCTGCCAACATCGAAGGAATTCGCGCCGCCCGCGAGGTCCTCGGGTTCGTCCCACATGTTGCGGTGTTCGACACGGCGTTCCATCACACAATGCCGACTGAAGCCTTCACGTATGCCATCGATTCAGACGTTGCCCGAGAATTTGGAGTCCGCAAATACGGGTTCCACGGGACCAGCGTTCGATACGTGTCAGCACGAGCAGCGGAATTCCTCGGTCGAACGCCCGAGAGCACAAATCTCATCGTGCTACACCTCGGAAACGGTTCGAGTGTCACTGCTGTTCATGCTGGTCGTTCGGTCGACACCTCGATGGGGCTCACGCCGTTGCAGGGACTCGTGATGGGAACACGTTCTGGTGACATCGATGCCTCCGTCGTGACTCATCTTCACCGCGTCGCGGACATGAGCATCGACGAAATCGATGACCTGCTCAACAAGCGCAGCGGTCTTGTTGGGCTCACGGGGATGGCCGACATGCGCGACATCGAAAGTGCCGTCGCCAAGGGGGACGAACGCGCCCGCATCGGACTCGGTGTTTGGCGTCACCGCATACGGCACTACATCGGTGCGTACATCGCGCACCTTGGTCGCGTCGACGCAATTGTGTTCACAGCAGGAATCGGCGAAAACTCTGTCCTTCTACGTGAGCTGACCTGCCAAGGGCTCGAACACCTTGGGATTGACCTCGATTCGGCTCGCAACGAGGTCCGTTCCCGCGAACCACGAGACATCGCGACCGATTCGTCAACGATTCGCGTGCTCGTCGTGCCGACGAACGAGGAACTCGAGATCGCACATCAGGCGCTCGCCGCCCTCTGACCCTCGCGCCGCCCGCGATTGGGGGTGGTGACGGGTAATCTCAAAGGGTGGCAGTCGCTCTTTATCGTCGTTACCGACCCGAATCATTCGAAGAACTCATCGGGCAGGCTCAGGTAACCGATCCGTTGCGCGCCGCATTGCGCAACAACCGCGTCAATCACGCGTATCTTTTCAGTGGCCCGCGTGGGTGTGGAAAGACGACGTCAGCCAGAATCCTCGCGCGCTGTCTCAACTGTGCAGAAGGCCCGACCGACACCCCGTGCGGAAAGTGCCCGTCGTGCGTCGAACTCAGTCGTGACGGTTCGGGGTCGATTGACGTCATTGAGATTGACGCGGCCAGCCACAACGGTGTCGACGACGCCCGTGACTTGCGCGAGCGCGCCGGCTTCGCACCGTCTCGTGATCGATACAAGATCTACATCCTCGACGAAGCCCACATGGTCACGTCTCAGGGGTTCAACGCCCTG
>JBJOQU010000138.1:0-3908 GCA_046049745.1 Actinomycetota bacterium
CTACTCGCCAGTGCACTGGCCATCGAATCGGCGATGTGCTCGTTGTGGTCGCTCGTCGTCGCGTAACGGTACGAGTCGGTTCCCGACTTCTCGCGCGAGACCAGCCCCTTGGTGCGAAGGCGCTCGAGCACTGTGATGATCGTCGTGGTTGCGGGGATGGGCTCGTCGAATGCTGCGCGAACATCGACGGCGGTCAACGAACCATCGTTCGCCCACAGTGTGGCGAGGACGAGTTGCTCGAGTTCGCCTTGACGTCGACCAGACATGCCGTCCTCCAATTTTTTACAACGTGTAGAAATAATGATACTGTCTACGCGATGTAGAAAATTCTACAAGACCCGTCACAGAAAGAAAACCATGAAAACACTTCGCACAAGCGCAGTAGCCGTCGTCATCGCGGCGCTCGCGGTCCTCTCTGGTTGCGCCGCTCCTGCTGCCACGACCGAACCGACCCTCACCATCACGGATGTCTGGGTTCGCGCGGTTCCGGATCTCGCCGATGGTGACATGACGGGCGTCTTCATGACCGTCGAAAACACCGGAACCGAAGACGTTTATCTGACCGGCGGAACCGACACCACCGGAATCACCGAGACCCCTCTTGAGGCACACGAAGTTGTGTCCAACGATGCAGGCGAAATGGTTATGCAGTTGGCCGAAGGTGGAATTCTCGTCCCCGCGGGCGGAAGCGTTCAGCTCATGCCCGGCGGTTACCACATCATGTACTGGAACCTCACGTCCCCAATCGAAGTGGGGGACACCATCACTATGACGCTCGATGTCAGCGACGGAACGACAATTGACGTCAGCGCGATCGCGATGACTCTCGAAGGCGGAACGGAAAAGTACGTTCCTGCTGACGGCGAGATGAGTCACTAACTATGACGTCTCCCGGCGCCCGCTCTCGTTTTCAGGTCTCACGTCGAGATCTGTTGATCGGAGCGGGCGCTGCCGTTGGCGCAGGTGCAATCACCGCAGCAGGCGCGACGGTGATTGCACAGAACGCATCGGCCTCCACCGCAACGGCGATTGGAACGGGCGTTGAGCCGTTCTTCGGCCCGAATCAGGCCGGCGTTCGAACTGCTGCTCAGGCGCATGGCGTATTCGCCGCCTACACACTCAACGACACCGCAATCCTGGACACCGTCCGCGGCGTCATGCGCGTCGCAACAATCGAAGCGTCGCGTTTGTGTGCAGGTGAGCCCGGAATGTCCGACACCGACCCGACAATCGCAACAGTGCCCGCCCGGCTGACCATCACATTCGGCTTCGGGCACGGACTGTTTGATGCGATTGGTCTCGCGAACCGCAAGCCAGAAGGTTTCATCCGCCTGCCCGCCTTCGGCGTCGACGAATTGCGCCCAGAGTATTCGGGCGGGGATCTGTTGATCCAGATTGGTTCCGACGACCCGCTCACCCTCGCACACGCACACCGCCACATGACTCGCGTCGTTTCGTCGATCGCCGCACCTCTCTATTCACAGCGCGGATTCTCGCGGGCCGCGGGGGCGGTTGACCCGTCCGAAACGCCTCGAAATCTCATGGGGTTCAAGGACGGAACGGAAAACCCTCGCACGGACGACACATTCGACGAACAGGTGTGGGCAGGGGCCGACGCCGGCTGGTTCGCTGGCGGCACTCAAGTGGTAATCCGTCGCATCGCGATGAAACTAGACCCGTGGGACAGGCTTGGACCCGGCGACAAAGAAGCAGCCTTCGGTCGTCGCATGGTGTCCGGAGCGCCACTGACAGGCGAGAACGAATTCGACAAACCCGACTTCGTGGCACGAAACTCGGCAGGACTGACGGTCATTCCCGACTTCTCGCACATGCGCCGAGCCCACACCGGCGACCCCGCACATCGATTTTTGCGACGCCCACTCAACTACGACGAAGGCTTTGCCACCGACGGAACACCCAATTCGGGTCTGATCTTCGCGGCTTACACAACCAACATCGACAAACGCTACTTGCCCGTGCAACAGCGTCTTGCGGACTTCGACCTGCTCAACGTGTGGACAGTTCCCATCGGTTCATCCGAATTCGTCATTCCGCCGGGAGTCCCCGCCGGTGGATACATCGGCCAGCAACTGTTCGATTCCTAACCAGAGGCAGCCGCTCGCACCGCGACCAGCATTCTGATAAGGTTGTGAGGTTGCCGTGAAACGGCCGCGGACAGAGAGCGCTTCATCAACCCGGTGAGGCACCGCGCAGCGAACCGAAGGGACTGAACAATGGCACTTGATCTTGCTATCAAGAACGAAATCATCAAAGAGTACGCAACTCACGAGGGTGACACCGGTTCGCCCGAGGTTCAGGTTGCTGTTCTCACCAAGCGCATCAAGGACTTGACCGAACACCTCAAGGAGCACAAGCACGACCACCACTCGCGTCGTGGACTGCTTCTCCTCGTCGGTCGTCGTCGTCGCCTCCTCGGCTACCTCGCCGGTGTCGACATCAGCCGATACCGTGCGCTCATTGAGCGTCTCGGTATCCGTCGCTAAGACAGATTTCACAGAAAGGCCCCGGCAAACGCCGGGGCCTTTCTTTTCTTTGTGACTTCGAAGCCGCGGAGCCCTAGGCCTCGACTTCGTGCAACTTTCCGGTCGCAACGTCGAAAACGAATCCGCGGACGGAATCCTTGATCGGGACGAACGGGCTGGCATTGATTCGAGCGAGTGACTGCTTGACATCATCGAACTCATTCGCGAACGCCTCGGCGGCCCAGGCGGGGCGAAGACCGGTGTCTGCTTCGATTGACGCCTTGAAACCGTCATCGGTAAAGGTCAACATTCCGCAGTCGGTGTGGTGGATGAGGATGATTTCCTTTGTCCCCAAAAGTCGTTGACTGATAGCGAGAGAACGGATCTCGTCCTCGGTGATTACGCCTCCGGCGTTGCGAATGACATGAGCTTCACCATCGTTGAGGCCGAGAACGCCATAAACATTGATTCGTGCGTCCATGCAGGCAACAACCGCGACATGCTTCGACGGCGGCAGGGGGAGGGGGCCAGAGAACGCCGCCGCATACTGCTCGTTGTTCTTCAGTAGATCGTCAGTAACACTCATGGTGTTCCTTTCGTTGGTTGGTGGGTTCCACCACGCTAAACAACGGCGCCACAGGGCGAAAATCGAGTCGAGAAATGTTTCAGAAACTGCGTAACAATTGCCCAATTCGAACTCTCTGCGGTGAATACGGACAAATAATCGACCCGTCTGTTACCCTTTAAGTGAGCACGGCGCATATGCGTTGGTTATCGGTGGTGATTTCCCGAACGACTCGGTCGGTGAATTTCTACTGGTGGCCAGCTAGCCGGACTCCCACATGGGGAGTGTGCGCTATGTATGTTGGTCCGTTTGCTCGAAATGAAGTAACAACCCATGCCCACACGGGGCACGGGTCGTATGTATGTAGAGGAGTAAAGACCTATGGAAGGTCCTGAAATCAAGTTTGCCGAGGCCGTTATTGACAACGGCAAGTACGGCAAGCGCGTCGTCCGTTTCGAAACGGGACGCTTGGCGCAGCAGGCACAGGGTGCCGTTGCCGCCTACCTTGACGAGGAAACGATGATCCTGTCGGCAACCAGCGCGGGCAAGCAGCCTCGCGAAGGGTTCGACTTCTTCCCGTTGACCGTCGATGTCGAAGAGCGTTCGTACGCAGCCGGCAAGATCCCCGGCTCGTTCTTCCGCCGAGAAGGTCGTCCCTCGACCGAAGCAATCCTGGTTTGTCGTCTGATCGACCGTCCGTTGCGTCCGTCGTTCGTCGACGGCCTTCGTAACGAGGTCCAGATCGTCATCACCGTTCTGTCAATCGCGCCGGGCGAGTACTACGACGCTCTCGCAATCAACGCAGCATCGGCGTCGACCCAGATCTCGGGTCTCCCGTTCTCGGGTCCCATCGCCGGTGT
>JBJOQU010000139.1:0-7434 GCA_046049745.1 Actinomycetota bacterium
CGCCAGCTGCGACGCGGCTCTTGATGGTCTCGAACTGCGGGTCGAAGCGACGGTTGAATCCGATACCGATGTGAACGTTCGCAGCGTTCGCCTTGTCGCGAAGCTTCTCGACCTTGGCGATGTCCAGGTCAATCGGCTTTTCGCACAGCACGTGAATTCCCGCATCAATCGCACGATCAATCATGTCGAGGTGTGTTGCGGTCGGGGCCGCAACAACGATGACATCGACGTCACCTGCCGTGAACACGTCCTCGGGGTCGGTCGTGACCTTTCCACCGAATTCGGCGGCGAGCTTTTCAGCGCCTTCGACGAATGGGTCGCAAATCCACGCGAGGTTCGCGCCCTTCGTGTCCGCGATGCTTCCCGCGTGAACCTGACCGATGCGGCCGGATCCAATGAGTCCAATGTTGAAGTCGCTCACGACTGTCCTTTCGTGTTCTGGTGCTGATTAGGTTCGCGCCGTGACCCCACCACAGGACACGGCGCGAAGTCGCTAGTTTTGGGGGAACCCGAGGTTGATTCCGCCGTGGCTCGGGTCGAGCCAACGGGACGTCATCGTCTTCTCCTGGGTGAAGAAGTTGAAGCCGTACATGCCGTGCGCCTTCGAGTCGCCGAAGAGTGATGCCTTCCAGCCACCGAACGAGTAGTACGCGACCGGAACAGGAATCGGCACATTGATGCCGATCATGCCGACCTGGATCTCGTTTTGGAAACGGCGAGCCGCTCCGCCGTCGTTCGTGAAGATTGCGGTTCCGTTGCCGTAGGCGCCGTTGTTGATGAGGTCGACACCCTCTTCGAACGTCGTGACGCGGACAATGGAGAGAACGGGTCCGAAAATCTCCTCCGTGTACACCTTCGACGAGGTAGGAACCTGGTCGATGAGGGTGGGCCCAAGCCAGTACCCGTTCGGGTCACCATCAACCTCGATGCCACGACCGTCAACGACAACCTTGGCACCGTCGGCGATGGCGATGTCAATGTACGACGCGACCTTGTCACGGTGCTGTTCGGTGACGAGCGGTCCCATGTCGCACGAACGGCGACCGTCACCGATCTTCAGCCCGCGCATGCGCTCGACAATCTTCTCGATGAGAACATCCGCAACAGGCTCGACGGCGACGACGACCGAAATCGCCATGCAGCGCTCACCCGCCGAACCGAAACCGGCGTTGATTGCCGAGTCAGCGACGAGGTCGAGATCGGCATCGGGAAGGACAAGCATGTGGTTCTTGGCGCCACCGAGTGCCTGAACGCGCTTGCCGTGCTTGGCGCCCGTCTCGTAAACGTACTGAGCGATGGGGGTTGAGCCCACGAACGAGATCGCGTGAACGCGCGGGTCGGTAAGAAGCCCGTCGACAGACTCTTTGTCTCCGTTGAGAACGGTGAAGACACCGTCGGGAAGACCGGCTTCCTTCCACAACTCGGCGAGCCAGATGGCGGCCGACGGGTCCTTCTCTGACGGCTTGAGAACGACGGAGTTTCCCGCTGCGATGGCGATGGGGAAGAACCACATCGGGACCATCGCGGGGAAGTTGAATGGCGAGATGATTCCGACGACACCCAGAGGCTGGCGGGTTGAGTACACGTCGACACCGGTCGACACGTTCTCGCTGAACGAACCCTTGAGCAAGTGAGTCATGCCGCACGCGAACTCGACGACCTCCTGGCCTCGCGTGATTTCGCCCAGGGCGTCGGAGAGAACCTTGCCGTGCTCGGACGTCAGAATTTCGGCGAGCTCGCCCTTCTTGGCGTTGAGCAACTCGCGGAAGTTGAAGATGATCGCCTGGCGACGAGCGAGCGACAAATCGCGCCACGCGGGGAACGCTGCGTGTGCTGACGAGATCGCCTTGTCGATGTCGGCCTTGTTAGCGAGGACGACGCGCTTGGTCTCTTGACCGAGTGCGGGGTCGTAAACGGGGGCGGTGCGATCGGTCGTGCCGTGGTCGCGCTTGCCATCGATCCAGTGGGGAACTGTGGTGTTCGTCATGGTTTTCCTTTGTGTGTGACTATCCGTGAACAAGTGTGGCAGCGGTGTCGACGGCCTTCGCGACATCGCCGTGGTGCGGGTAGAGCATCGAGCGTCCGACGACGAGTCCACGAACGCCAGGCAACTTCAGGGCGTTGCCCCACTCTTCAATGAGTTCGTCTTCCTTTTCGCCCGGGTCCCCTCCGAGAAGCAGTGTGGGGAGAGTGGTCGAGGCCATGACGCGCGCCATGTCGGGAACGACGGGAATCTTGAGCCACGAGTATGCGCTCGAATTTCCCAGGCCGGCGGCGATAGCCATCGAAAGAATGACCTGGTCCGTTGACAGGTTGTTTGCAATTGCGCCGTTGACCCATTCGCTCATGAAGGGTTCGAGCATGATGGGGATTCCCAGTTCGGCGGCTTCACTGACCGCGAATGCCGTCGACTCGAGAGTGTCAGCCGTTCCGCTGTCGGCGAGGTTGATGCGGATCAGGTTCTTGGCAAAGTCGAGTCCGTCGCGCTCGATCGACGGCATGTCATATCCCGTATACCGGTCGTCCATCTCGAACGACGCACCGCGAAGTCCGCCGCGGTTCATCGACCCAACGACGACCTTATTGTCGAGCAGTCCGAGCAGAGCCAAGTCGTCGATGATGTCAGGTGTTCCGAGAACACCGTCAACACCGGGGCGTGACAAGGCGACAGCGAGATTCGTGAGAAGTTCGTAGCGGTCGGCCATCGCCGTCGGGTTTCCGTTGACCGCGAGCGCCCCGCGAGCAGGGTGGTCGGCCGCGACGATCATGAGGCGGCCGTCACCGGCGAGCAACTCGCGGTGTTGGCGATTCTTGTACACCTCGGCGAGACGACCGGGGTCGGTCGCTCTGGTCTCGCGGAGCTTGTCGAAGTCAAGCTGGACCATTAGGCGATCTCCTTCAGGATGGCGTCGACCTCATCGGTGGTCGGCATTGCCGTTGAACATTCGAGGCGGGATGCGACGATCGCACCGGCCACGTTGGCGAAACGCAGAATGTGTTCGAGTTCCCACCCCTGCGACAATCCGTAGCAGAGGGCCCCACCAAACGAGTCGCCAGCACCAAGGCCGTTGACCACGTCGACGAAGTACGGAGGAACTTCGACGGACTCGTCTTTCGTCTTTGCGAGGACGCCCTTGGGCCCCTGCTTGACG
Source organism: Actinomycetota bacterium (assembly GCA_046049745.1). Lineage (GTDB taxonomy): Bacteria > Actinomycetota > Actinomycetes > Actinomycetales > Microbacteriaceae > MWH-TA3. The sequence continues at coordinate 3,153 of JBJOQU010000139.1, forward strand.
ATGGCTAGTTCGATCCCGCGTTCCAATAGGGCGTCTGCTGCCCGGTGCGGTTCGGTTTCACCGACGGCGACCTCGCACTCCTCTTTATTGCCGACGGCCACGGTCACCTTGCCGAGCGCCTTCTCCACCTCGCGAGTCGCGAGTTCGGGCGAATCCCAGAACATCGTGCGGTAATCCAGGTCAAGAATGGTGAGCGGCGTGCGTCCGCGCGCATCCCAGGCGACGTGGTGGGCTTCTCGCGACGGCTCTTGGCTGAGTCCCGTCACCGTCGACCAATAGATGCGTGCGTCACGAATTGCGTCGAGGTCGAGTTCCGACGCAGCGATTTCAAGATCCGGTGCCTTGGGCTCGCGGTAAAAGTAGAGCGGGAAGTCGTCGGGCGGAAAAATTTCGCAGAACACGACGGGGGTGTTGAGGCCGGCGACTCCCGAGACAAACTCGTCGGAAACGCCCAGGCGAACGAGTTCGTTGTGGATGAATTTTCCGAACGGGTCGTTTCCCGTTCGCGTGATGACGGCCGCGTTGAGCCCGTGCCGTGCGGCGGCGACGGCAACATTCGTCGCACTTCCGCCAAGAAACTTCCCGAATGACGTCACGTCTTCGAGACCGACACCGACCTGGAGTGGGTAAATGTCCACGCCGACACGTCCAATCGTGATGACGTCGTAGGGGTGCGACATGTGGGGGCCTTCCGGGATGTGGCGATGAACCTACGACTATGTTAGGACATATTGACAAAAACGCCAACAGGCCTCGAGTTTGCGCCGAATCAACGGTTCGATGGGGGTGCTCCCTGTCAAGATAAGGACATGGAACTCGTCTATCTCGTCGTCGGCTTGCTTGCCGGTGCAGCAATCGGTTGGTTCGTCGCAAAATCGCGCACCAACAACGCGGAAGCCGGCGTACTCGCCGGTCGCAACGAAGAACTCGCGAAGCAGAACGACCAGCTGCTGGCGGACCTCGCTGCGGTGCGCGAGGCCGAACGTGCTCGAATGGAAGAAGAAAGCAAGGTGCTCGAACGACTCGCCCCGGTCCAGACGCTGTTGACCCAAGTGGAGAATCGCGTGCGCGACATGGAAAACGAGCGCAAGACGCAATTCCAATCGATTGATGATCAGCTCAAACAGGCACGTGCCGACGGGGACGCACTTCGAAATGTGACCCAGGGGCTCAAATCCGCCCTGTCGGACCCCAACATCCGCGGACACTGGGGTGAAACCCAACTCGAGCGGCTCTTTGAAGCAGCGGGGATGGTCAAGGGAATCGACTACGTCACGCAGGACCAGATCGCTGGGACGGATGACGCCAAGGGTTCACGGCCCGATGCCATCGTCAAGCTTCCCGACGGGGGCCAGATCATCGTCGACGCAAAGGTCACCTTGACCAATTACCTTCGCGCGGCCGAGGAAACAGACCCCAAACTTCGCGAAGGACTCCTCAAGCAGCACGCCAAGGACGTCGCGCTCAAGGCAAAGGAACTGGCTGACAAAAAGTACTGGCAGAAATACGATCTCAGTGCCGATTACGTCATCATGTTCATGCCAACAGAAGCCGCACTCGCCGAAGCACTTCAGGTAGACCCGTCGATTTACGACACCGCGTTGCACATGAACGTCGCCATCGCCACCCCGATCAGCCTCTTCACGACGTTGAAGTCGGTCGCGTTCCTGTGGCGACAGCACGCACAGACCGAGCAAATTCACGAGGTCATCACCAAAACCCGTGTGCTCATCGACACTCTCGGCCGGACCGCGGACGATGTCAATGGCTTCGCGAAGAGCCTTGCCGCCACCGTGAACAACTACAACACCTTCGCGAGCAAGTTCGAAAACAGCCTCATCAGCGCCGCCGTTGCCATCCCCGGCGTCACGGATGGCGCCTTCCCCTCGCTGACGAAGCTCGACAAGGCGCCTCGCGAAATCAAGGACAGCAAGATTGCCAAGGCCAAGGCGCTTCCCCGTGCCGACGTGCCCGAAATCGACTTTGATTTAGAGGTGCGCACGCCACAGTCCACAATGGACACTGATGGGGACGACGACTCGAAGTAAGGCTGCACTGCGCGACAGCATCGTCGCGGTAATCGGCGTCATTCTGATTGCCGCGAACACACGGTCCGCGGTCTCGGGACTGTCGCCCATTTACGACATCGTCAATCAGGACGTGGCCCTCGGAATTGATGCACGGGCAATCCTCGGATCGCTGCCGCCCATCGGATTCGTCATTGGCGGGCTGCTCACCCCTCGGCTCACCCGCCGAATCGGCCTTGAATGGAACCTCGTCACGCTCGTCGCCTTGATTGCAATCGGGCACACAGTCCGGGCGTTCGCAACCGACTGGGCGATTCTCGCGCTCGGATCCGCAATTGCGTTGATTGGATCAGGAATGGGCAACGTCTCGTTGCCACCGACAATCAAGAAGTATTTCCCCGACCACATCGGACCGATGTCGGCGACGTACATCACGTTCGTTTCGCTCGGGTCAGTCGTGCCACCGCTCATCGCGGTTCCGCTCAGCGAATCGATGTCCTGGCAGTTCACGATGATGATCTGGGCGACCTTCGCCGCGATGGCGCTTCTCCCCTGGTTCGTCGAGATTCGGTCGGGACACAACTCGGGGGACCCACTCGGTTCAGTCGACGGCGAGAAACTCGCCGTGACCAAGTCCCCCACGGCGTGGGCGATTGCCGTGTCGCTGTGTGTGTCGTCCGCGACCGGCTACGGAATGTTCGCGTGGCTTCCCGACATCGCGAAGGACGCGGCCGGAATGAGTGAACTCGAGGGAGGGCTCATGCTCTCGGTGTTCGCTTTCGCGGGCACCCCCATGTCCCTCGCCATGCCGCTGATCGCCGCTCGGATAAAAAACATCGGTTGGCTCGCGGCGTTGGGAGGGGCATTGATTGTCGGTGGCTTCACTGCCATGCTCGTCGCGCCGTCCGCCGCACCGTTCCTCTGGGTCGTCATCTTCGGCAGCGGACCGTTACTGTTCCCGATGGCACTTGTTCTCATCAATTTGCGAACCGAATCAACGTCCGCGTCACTGCAGCTGAGTTCGTTCGCTCAATTCGTCGCATACAGTTTCGCCGCGACGGTTCCGCCCCTCATGGGACTCTCGCGAGCGTTGACCGGGTCATGGGATGTTGCGCTCACCGGGCTTGCGCTCAGTGGTCTCGGCGCTGCGTGGGCTGCGGTCATCCTCGCGCGAAACAACACGATCGAATCGGAACTGACGAGCCGCTAGTCGAGCCAGCGCTCGGCGAGATAGTCCGAGTTCACGCGACGAATCGTGCCAGATCGCGAACGGAAGATCACGCTCTCCGTCTTGAGCCATGGACCATCGTGACGCACGCCGCGAACCAGTTCACCGTCGGTTACGCCGGTTGCAACGAAGAATGTGTTGTCGCTTGCGACGAGTTCGTCCGCGGAATAGACGTAATCGAACTTGAGACCAGCAGCTGCACCTCGCTGACGTTCCTCGTCCGTGCTGGGCATGAGCCGGCCCTGGATGAACCCGCCAAGGGCCTTGATTGCGCACGTCGTCGCGACGCCTTCGGGGCTGCCTCCAACGCCGTAACACAGGTCGATTCGGCTGTCGGGGCGCGCGGAATTGATGCCCGCCGCAACATCGCCATCAAGGATCAGACGGGTGTGTGCGCCAGCCGCTCGAATTTCTTCGATGGCTTCTGCGTGACGGGGCCGGTCGAGAATTGCGACCTTGATGTCGCTGACCGAGACCTTTTTTTTCTTGGCAAGTTCGCGAATGTTGTCACCCAGCGACTGCGCAATATCGAGCACACCGTTGGCTTCTGCGCCCGAGACAAGTTTCTCCATATAGAACACGCTCGAGGCATCGAGCATCGAGCCGCGGTCGGCAACGGCCAACATCGAGATTGCGTGCCCACGCCCTGCGGCGGTGAGGCTTGTCCCGTCGATCGGGTCGACCGCGATGTCGCACTCCGGCCCGTTGCCATTACCGACGACTTCGCCGTTGAACAACATCGGCGCGTTGTCCTTTTCGCCTTCGCCGATGACAATCGTGCCCTGAAAGTTGACCGTGCCGAGAAACTTGCGCATCGCATCAACCGCAGCGCCGTCTGCCGCGTTCTTATCTCCACGACCGACAAACGGCATCGCACGAATCGCGGCCGCCTCCGTTGCGCGGACAAGTTCCAGCGCGAGGTTGCGATCCGGGTGAACGAATGGGTTATCCATGAGGTCCCTCATCTACACAGTGACAGGTCGCGTCTGTGGTGGATCGGCGATAGCGCCAGCCTAGCGCGCGACCC
>JBJOQU010000140.1:0-4890 GCA_046049745.1 Actinomycetota bacterium
TGCTGTCTTCGGTGGCCGTTGGTTCAGGGGTTGCCGTTCCGCCACCCAACGTCGAGCCCAGAACGAAACCACCGATTCCGAGCAGCACCGCGAGACCGCCGGCGATGCCGTATGTGACAACGTTCGCGGGGATTCCGGCCTTGGCCGGCTTCACCGCCGCCTCGCCGCTTGCCTGGACCGGCTCGCGGGTCATTCGTATAGTGTCCGCCGCAACCGGCGCGGAAATCAGAGCCGTCGTTGCGTCGGCAAACTTGTCTTCACCGAACAGTGATTCCAATCCATCGACCGAACCGGTCGGAGTCGGCTCAGCAATCGGTGCAACCACCGTCGGAGCGTCAACGACATCGAGAGCTTCGGTCGGGTTCGCCTCGATGTGTTCGGGCGCCGAACTCTCGGTTTGCTCAATTAATGTGTCGGTTTCTGCCGGGACATCGACGATGTCGGTCGGCTCGGTCTGGGCCTCGGAATCGGCCATCGAGAAAACGGCGAACGGATCGGGATCGCCATCGTCGGCGGCCCCGTCGTCACCAAAATCAACAACGGGCAGAAACGCTTGTGGGGGAACGGTCGATTCGGTTTCAAAATCGAGATCGAGTTCGTTGTGTCGAACCGGCTCTTCCTGTTCGGGGGCCGGCGTGACGCCGAATGGGTTCGCTGCCGGACGAGCGGCATCGGGGGCAACGCCGTTATCGCCCCGAAGTGCGCGATCAAACGCGTCCTTCAGCCAGTCGGAATCTTCTTGACGCTTGTCGTCGCTCATTCGAGACCCAACTCCTTCAGCCCCAGTGCTGCACGGTATTCGTAACCCGCACCTTCGATAATCTCGCGAGCGCCGGTGTCGCGATCAACGACCACCGCCACGGCAACAACAATCGCGCCTTCGCGCTCGAGCGCTTCGGCGGCCTTGATTGGACTTCCGCCTGTTGTCGACGTGTCTTCGAGAACGATGACGCGCTTGCCCTTGAGGTCGGGTCCTTCGACCTGCTTGCCGCGGCCGTGGTCCTTCGGCTCTTTGCGGACAACGAATGCGTCGTATGACTTGCCGGCAAGAACTCCTCGGTGCAGAACGGCCGACGCAATCGGGTCGGCTCCCATCGTCAATCCGCCAACCGCCGCGATATCGGGAATGTCTGCGATGAGGTCGACCATGACGTCACCGATCAGAGGCGCAACGCGGTGGTCAAGGCTGACCTTGCGTAAATCGATGTAATAGGTGGCCTTCTTGCCACTGGTGAGGGTGAAGTCCCCGAAAAACACCGCGTTCTCGCGGATGAGGGCGGCCAGTTCGGTGCGTGCGTCAGTCACCCCACCACTCTATCCGACCGCCTAAACTCGCACCTGTGCGCATTGCAACCTGGAACATCAATTCGATTCGAACGCGAGTCGATCGGGTCGTTGATTGGCTGCAGGCGTCGGACGTCGACGTGTTGGCGTTGCAAGAGACGAAATGTCGGGATGATCAGTTCCCCGAGGACGCCCTCGCTGCTGCGGGCTATGAGGTTGCGCATCACGGGCTCAGCCAGTGGAACGGGGTTGCTCTCGTCTCACGGCTCGGGCTTTCTGACATAACCGTTGGGTTTGACGGGATGCCGGGCTTTGCGAAAGATCACGACGGTATCGGGGAGCCGCCTCTCGAGGCACGCGCAATCGGTGCAACGATCGGCGGTGTTCGCTTATGGAGCCTTTATGTTCCCAATGGGCGGTCACTTGACGACCCCCACTTCGACTACAAGTTGCGCTGGTTGGAAGCGCTTCGAACGTCGACGACGGCGGAAATGCGAACCCACGAGCAGCTTGCCATCATGGGCGACTTCAACATCGCGCCCTTCGACGCGGACTGCGGCGATCCGCGGATGATCGTCGGTCAATCGACACATGTGTCGCCCGTCGAACGGTCGTCGTTCGCGGAATTCGAGCGGATGGGATTATTCGACGTCGTCCGCCCGACCGTCCCGACCGGTTACACGTATTGGGACTACAAAAACATGGCGTTCCCGCGCGATGAGGGGCTGCGAATCGACTTCATCCTGGGGTCGGCAGGTTTCCGTGACGCAGTGATCGATGCGTTCATCGACCGTGACCAACGGAAGGGCGAACAGCCGTCTGATCACGTCCCGGTCGTCGTCGAGATCTCGGACTCGGGCATTGAATCCGAGGACGACGATCGCCCGATGTTCTGGTAGCCGCTAGCCCATCGGCGCAAGCAACAACGCGATGACGAGCATGACGGGCAACGCGAGAATCGTCGTCAACGCGATGGTGTCACGCGCGGTTCGGTCCGACAACCCATATCGCATCGTGTAGTTCTGCGCGTTAAGCCCGGTGGGAAGAGCCAGCAACAAGGTGACAACCCAGACGGTGTTTGCGTCCAGACGAAAAACCTGGCTCGCAAAGTACCAGCCGGCGGCGGGCATGACGACGAGCTTCACAAGAGTCGCCATCACGACCGGTCCGCGGTTCCCGCGCGCAAAGACGGAATCGCCGTGGAACGTCATCCCCAACAGCAACAGCGCCAGCGGCACGGACGCCGACCCGACGAGATGTAATGGCTCGGCAAGGATGAAAGGGACTTCCCAGCCGGCCAGCCCGATCGTGGCTCCGAGGATGCTCGCGATGATGATCGGATTCGTCACGGGTTGTGTGACAACCGACTTGAGAGTCACTTTCCCGCTCGATGCGTGATCGAAAATCGCGAGTAAAACGGGGCTAACAACGAGTAGTTGGAACAACATGACGGGAGTCGAGAGGGTCGCGTCACCGAGAACATAGGTCGCGAGTGGAATCCCAACAAAGTTGGCGTTCATGTAGGACGCACTCGTCGCCGTGGCGACCGCGGTCGCGAACTGTTCGCGGAACAATACACGCGCGAGGACTGCGGCGAGAACCAACCCAACCACCGACACAATCGCAATGACGGGGAAGTAAGTGGACAACAGAACGCTGACATTCGCGGTGGAGAGTGCCGTGAAAAAAAGTGCCGGTGTCGCGATAAAGAACGTCAACCGATGAACGAGCTTGACTGCAGATTCATCAAGAAACCCTGTTCGGCGCAGAACATAGCCGGCAATCGCGATCAGTGCGATGACGGCATAGCCTTGGGCGACTTGGTACACGCCTCAATTATGTCGACTGTCTTGGGGAATGGAGCGTGCATGGCGGTAAAGTGGAACTGTCCCCTTTGGAAGGAAGTCCCGTATGTCCGTTAGCAAAATTTTTGGAGTGGCTGGAAGCGCTTTGCTCGCCGTTGGCTCGCTTCTCGCTTTTCCCGTTGCGGCAAACGCCGCCGCGCTGAGCGTCACCATCGACTGCTCTGTCAATGAGGATGTCGACATCTTCATGCGCTCGGGTGACACGCTCACCATCACGACTGTCAACTGTGACCTGGGAATCACCGACTACGAAATTGACGACTCTTCTCTTTACAGCCTTGACCTCGAGACCGTCACCAGCGATCTCACGGGCGGGTCTACGTTGGTGGTGAGCTCCCCCGACGAGCCGGGCGTAGGCATCAATGACTGGATCGGCTTCGAAAGCGCCGAGGACTATTACATTGACGTGGATATCGACTTGTACCCCGATGTGGCGGACCCTTCGGGGGTCCTCATCACCACCGGTGACGCCACCATTGATGGGTCCAACCCTGCTGTCTTGGACTTCAGCGAGATTGACATGCCCTACGACTTCGACCCCGAAATGGGTGAACACTTTGTTGGAGGAAACACCGACGAGTGTGACGTCGTTGCCGGTATGCACGAATACGGAATTCTGGAATTTCACGTCACCGAAGCGGGCGAGTACACCTTTCGCATTGTCGACGTGAACCCCGCCGACCCTGATGTCGATGACTCTGCGTCAACCAGCTACCCGACGGACGATCCGTACCTCGCGTTGTACAGTGACTTCGATTCGAACAACCCCGACGACAACGTTGTGGGATGTAACGATGACCGCGATTTCCGCTCGTACAACAGTGACGACGTATTGCTCGACCGCCAGTGGAGCGAGTTTGCAACGGACCTCGAGCCGGGAAACTACACGCTCGTCTACACGTCGTGGGGCACTTTCGACGACTGGGCTGACGAGACCGAGGGTCTTGACCAGACCGTGACGTTCGAATTCTGGGGTCCGGAAGGCGGCCTCGAACTCGGGGCTTTGGCTGACACTGGCACGAACGCGGTTACGCCTCTCAACGCTCTCGGATTCATGCTAATTCTCGCGGGTGCTGGTTTGCTGATCGCCCGTCGCGTTCGCACAAACTAGTCACAAACCACAGAAGGGGTTCCGCCGATACGGCGGGACCCCTTCTGTGTCAGTACCGTTAGCGCACGAACTCGCTGACGTCTTTGCGCTCACGCGGGGCGTTCTCACGTTCAGCGATTTCCTCGGAGAGCGTCGCAGGATCGACGGGTGTACCCGCCGCAATGACGGTGACGATTTCCAAAGGTTCGTTGACCCCGAGAGCCGTAGTGAGCGCGTCGATGTCGAAACCGCCCATTTGGTGAAGGCTGATGCCATTCGCCTGAGCCTGCACCGAGAAGTGGGCAACGGCCTGGCCGAGGTCATATCGGGCAAAAGCATTGAGTCGGCCCGACGCGGTCAACGTGTGAGTGACGGTGACGATTAGCGCACTTGCGTGAGGAGCCCATGCCGCGTTGAAGCCCGAGAGCGTGGCCGCAATCTTCTCGAACGTTTCGTCGCCGCGGAAGCCCACGACAAAACTCCAGGGCTGCAGATTGTTGGCCGAGGGTGCCCAGCGGGCCGCTTCGAAGGCGGGACTGAGGTCAGCCATGGTCAAGGTTGCGTTCTGATCGAACGCGCGGGGGCTCCAGCGCTCGGCGAGCACGTCGAGAATGGGAAAGGTGGTTGGTGCGCGATGAGTCATGACTGCCT
>JBJOQU010000141.1:0-4231 GCA_046049745.1 Actinomycetota bacterium
ACGGTCCGGCAGGTCCAGGCTGACCGGTCGACCAGAAGTTGTCTGTCTTTCCAAAACGCTGGATGCGTGACGCGGGGATGCCCGCAATCTTCTTCCAGAGTTCGATTGCCTCGTCGTCCTCTTCGTAAACCGTGACCCACAAATCCTTTTCGTCGAACCCAAGACCGCCGTCAGCTTCGGGTGTCGTCAGCAGCGACCACGCGTAACCGATCGCGCCTTCCTTGAAATAATCACCGAACGAGAAGTTTCCGTTCATTTGGAAGAACGTTCCGTGACGAGTGGTCTTGCCGACCTCTTCGATATCGAGGGTGCGGATGCACTTTTGAACACTGGTGGCGCGCGGGAATGGTGCTGGTACGACGCCTGTGAGATATGGGATAAACGGCACCATGCCCGCAACAGTGAAGAGAAGAGTCGGGTCGTCAGAGACCAGAGAAGCCGACGGGACTACCGTGTGCCCTTCGCCCTCGAAGAAATTGAGCCAGCGGCGTTGAATCTCAGCGGTTTCCATGACGACCTTCTACTTGACCGGAGTGCTCGGGCGTTCGGAGTAGCCGTCCTTGACAGCCTCGACGAACTCACGTGCACCAGATTCCAACTCGGCGAGAACGGCGCGTCCTCGCGGATCGTTCGCAACCACATGACCGAGAGCGAGTCCACCGACGACGCCCGTCACGAACCAGAACAGTGCTTTCATCGCGGACTCCTTTACTGCGCAAAAGTTTAGGGGAAAGAGAAAAGGGGTGGGCACGAAGCCCACCCCCTCTCGGATGGGCTTAGCGGGCGGCGTAGTACTCGACGACGAGCTGTACGTCACACTGCACGGGGACCTCGGCGCGCTTCGGGCGGCGTACAAGACGTGCCTGGAGCTTCTCGAGCGAAACCTCGATGTAGCCGGGGACGGGGGGAAGCACATCGCGGTGAACACCGATAGCCGAGTCCTGGAACAACGGGGTTCCTTCCGAGCGCTCCTTGACGTGGATCATCTGACCTGGCTTGACGCGGAACGACGGACGGTCGACGAGCTGGCCGTCGACGAGGATGTGGCGGTGAACAACCATCTGACGAGCCTGAGCAGTCGTGCGGGCGAAGCCCGAACGCAGGACGAGCGCGTCAAGACGCATTTCGAGAAGCTCGACGAGGTTTTCACCGGTCAGGCCTTGAGTGCGACGAGCTTCGTTGAAGGTGTTGCGCATCTGCTTCTCGCGGATGCCGTACTGGGCGCGAAGACGCTGCTTCTCGCGCAGACGGGTCGCAAAGTCACCCTCGGACTTGCGCTTGGTGCGGCCGTGCTGGCCGGGCGGGAACGACGATTCACCCATGAGGCGCGCGGCCTTCGGGGTCAGGGCGATTCCCAGTGCACGCGAAAGGCGGACCTTGGCGCGTGTGCGGTTCTTGTCGGACATGATTTCCTTTTCGTGGATGCAAACAATTCGGCACTCCCCACCTGGGGGAGAAAATTGAGGGCCACGGTGTCGGCTAATGACACCGAAACTGTTTTGTGGAGACGCAGCCGCACGTCAATCACTCACAGCGGTCCTTCTAGCCTAACAGGAAACTGTTGGCGAATCCATTCATTCACCGCGGAGCATCGCACGAATACGATCAAGTCGCTCACTCAGTTCCTTTTCGCGCCCATAACCGCTCGGCGAGTAGTAGACAGGTGCCGGACCGTCACGGTGTGATTGCGCAGCAACTCCGCCCGGAATGTCGTGCGGGTAAATGTAGCCTTTGCCGTGGCCGAGTTTCTGTGCGCCGGCATAATGCGAATCGCGTAGTGGCGGCGGAACTGGTTCGAAATTGCCGTCGCGAATGTCGCGTAGCGCGGCGTCTATCGCAACAATCGTCGAATTTGACTTCGGAGCCAGCGCGAGGTGGATCGTCGCTTCTGCGAGCGGAATTCGCCCTTCCGGCATGCCAATCAACTGCACGGCATCGGCAGCAGCCACCGCAATCGTCAGGCACGACGGATCGGCAACGCCAATGTCTTCCGCTGCGAGGATGATGAGCCGACGCGCGATGAAGCGTGGATCCTCACCAGCCTCGATCATGCGGGCGAGGTAATGAATCGCGGCGTCTACGTCACTCCCCCTGACCGACTTGATGAAAGCGGAAATGACGTCGTAGTGCTCGTCACCGGCACGGTCATATCGCAACAGTGCTCGGTCACTCGCCGAAGCCACAACGGCGGGGGTGATTTCACCACCCGATCCAACGAGATCCGCGCACGCCTCCAGGACTGTCAACGCACGGCGGGCATCTCCCGACGAGAGTCGAACGATCGCATCTCGTGCCTCTTCCGTGACGGTGCAGGTGTCATTGAGCCCGTGCGTCGCCTTCACGGCGCGCTCCACGACAGTCCTCACGTTGGCGTCCGTCAAGGGCTTCAGCGTCAGCAACAGTGAACGGCTCAATAGCGGTGTGATCACACTGAACGACGGATTCTCGGTCGTTGCGGCGACCAAAGTAACCCAACCGTTCTCGACTCCGGGCAAAAGCGCATCTTGTTGGGCTTTGGTGAACCGGTGTATCTCGTCAAGAAACAACAGAGTGGGGCGCCCACCTTCACTCACACGCGCGAGTGCAGTTTCCATGACGCCGCGGACATCCTTGACACCAGCCGTGACCGCTGACAGTTCGACAAAATAGCGCTCGGAGGACAGCGCGATGGCATGCGCGAGAGTGGTCTTGCCCGTCCCGGGAGGGCCCCACAAAATCAGCGAAACACCGCTCGAACCGCCCGGTTCGGAAAGTCGCCGCAATGGCGAACCGTTCCCCAGCAGATGTTCCTGACCGACGACCTCGTCGAGCGAACGCGGCCGCATTCTTACGGCGAGCGGTGCAGAACCGCGCAACATCGAGTCAGTCACGTGTCAAGACTACGGCCACTCACAGCAGCTCTGCCGAGTGACGGCTAGCAACGGGGCCTCTCCTCTGTGTACGCTTGACGAATGGCTACAAATACCAAAGCATTCGGGCGCGTTGACGCCGATGGAACTGTCTGGGTCAAGGACGGTGACTGGCGTTCTGTTGGACAGGTCGTTGGCGCTGAGCCAGCGGAAGCGCTCGCGTTCTATGAGACCCGGTTCCTTGACTTGGAGTCAAAGGTTGCCCTGCTGGAGACTCGCGCCAAGAATGGTGCACCGGCCAAGGACTTGTTGACCGCCGTGCAGGTGCTCGTTGTCGATTTGACCGATGCACATGCCGTTGGCGATCTGGAATCTCTTCGACTTCGCGTGGGTGTTGTGGCCGAGACTCTTGGCGACCTCAAGAAGGCACAGGACGAAGCGACCAAGGCGTTCTCGGAGGAATCACTGGCGAAGCGCACCGCTATTGTCGAGCGTGCGGAAGCAATCGCTGGAGGCATCGGCGAGAAGACACACTGGCGCAACTCACAGAAGGAACTCGCCGAATTGTTCGCACAGTGGCAGGAAGAGCAGAAGCTCCCCCACCGTATCCCGAAGAAGGCGGCAGACGACCTCTGGTCACGCTTCCGTGCAGCACGTCAAACTTTCGACAAAGCACAGCGCGCCTATTTCAACGGCAAGCACGCCGTTGACAAGGAAGCCAAGTCCGTCAAGACCGAACTCTGCGAGAAGGCTGAGGCGCTGGCGGAAAAGGGTGCAGAAGGAATTCCGGCATACCGCGCGCTGCTCGAGCAGTGGAAGAAGGCTCCACGCGCCGCGCGAGCCCTTGACAACCAGTTGTGGGACCGGTTCAAGGCCGCCGGAGATGCTTTGTACAACGCGGGATCTGCAGAATGGGACTCGAACAAGGTCGCGAAACTTGCTCTGATTGACAAGTACCAGCACCTTCTCAAGGAAACCGAAGTGGGCGCGGCGAAGAAGGGACTTCGAGAACTTCACGCCGAGTGGGACAAGATTGGGCACGTTGCAAAAGCCGACGAGCGCGCAGTCAATGGCAAACTCGCTGACATTGACCGCCATGTTCGCGGAATTGAAGCAGAGCACCTTGACCGAACCAACCCCGAAAAGGTTGGTCGCCGTGAAGGCTTCGCCGCACAGGTCGAGTCGGCAATTGACGCGCTCGAGACCGAATTGAAGAACTCCAAGGACGCATCGAAGTCCAAGGCGCTCGAGGCAGAGATCGCCGCGAAGCGCGAATGGCTTTCTGCTCTGGGCTAGCCCGAATTGACGCGATAGACGTCGTACACGGCTTCGATACGGCGTACTGCCTGAAGAACGCGATCGAGATGTGTCGCATCGGACAT
>JBJOQU010000142.1:0-4030 GCA_046049745.1 Actinomycetota bacterium
AATACAGCCCCGAGTCGTACACCGGTACAGAACTCGAATTCGCGGTCGACGTTGTGAACCAGATTCTGGAGGTTCTCGAGCCGACCCCCGATCGCAAGGTCATCATCAACTTGCCCGCCACGATCGAGATGGCCACACCCAACGTTTACGCCGACTCGATCGAGTGGATGGGTCGTCACATCAACAACCGCGAGAACGTCATTATCTCATTGCACCCGCACAACGACCGCGGAACGGCGATCGCCGCCGCCGAATTGGGTTACATGGCTGGTGCCGACCGCATCGAAGGGTGTCTGTTCGGTAACGGCGAGCGCACTGGAAACGTCGACCTCGTCGCGCTGGGTCTCAACTTGTTCACGCAGGGGATTGACCCGCAGATCGATTTCTCAAACCTCGACGAAATCCGCCGCACCGCGGAGTACTGCAACCAGTTGAAGGTGCACGAGCGCAGCCCTTGGGCCGGAGACCTCGTCTACACGGCCTTCTCGGGTTCACACCAGGACGCGATCAAGAAAGGCTTCGAGTCGATGGAGGCTCGTGCGGCCGCCGAGGGTAAAACCGTCAACGACATCGAGTGGGGTGTTCCGTATCTTCCGATCGACCCGCGTGACGTCGGCCGGTCTTACGAAGCGGTCATTCGTGTGAATTCACAGTCGGGCAAGGGCGGCGTTGCGTATCTGCTCAAGACCGACCACAACCTCGACCTGCCGCGCAAGCTGCAGATCGAGTTCTCGGGCGTCGTTCAGGGCAAGACGGACACAGAGGGCGGCGAGGTTTCCAGCGACGAGATCTGGGCGATCTTCATTGACGAGTACCTGCCGGCGTCCGCCGCTGACGAAAAGTGGGGACGCTACGAACTTCTCGGCACCCGCACACAGTCGGACATGTCCGGCGAGGTGCGTCTCGATGCGACCCTTCGTGTTGGGAACGAATCGGTCGACGTGTCGGGCACCGGCAACGGTCCCGTCGCAGCGTTCCTCGGAATCATGGCCGAACACGGACACCAGATTCGCTTGTTCGACTATGTCGAGCACGCGTTGAGCGCATCGGGTGACGCACTCGCCGCCGCCTATGTCGAACTTGAAGTGGACGGAACCACGCTGTGGGGCGTCGGCATCGACGGAGACATCTCGACAGCGTCACTCAAGGCGATTGTGTCAGCGGTGAACCGTTCGGTTCGCGAAGGTGCGAACGTTCAACGACGCATCTGACGGTTGTGGTTGCGCGAACTCTACGCAACGAGAAAGGCCCTTCCCGCTATCACGGAAAGGACCTTTCTGAGGAGAACTAGCTCGCGCGACGTCGAGCTACGCGAATGCCCGCAGTTGCGAATGCGCCTGCCAACACCAGGGCTCCGGCCGTGACGGCGAGTTCGCTTGATTCGAAGCCTGTTTCAGCCAGTCCGCCGACCGAAACTTCTTGCACATAGAGGACTCCTCCCGCAGCGCCACCCCACGACTGGTCGTACGTGCCGGCAACAAAAACGAACCGGTATGAGGCCGAGTCAGTAACTTCAGCGCTAGTGGTGATCCATTCTTGAGACAGCCCGGTCGCATCCAACACTTCCGTCTGTTCACAGGTATCTGTGTTGACGATGTAGCCGAACACGTGGAAGTCGTCTGAGTCTCCGCTTGCCGCCCACTCAACGTCGATTGTGTTGCCAGGAGCTGCGGTGAACTCAGAGCTGACGATCGCAGGGCCGTGGATAACGTAACCGACAATGCCGGTCTCTTCGTCTTCGCCTTCAGTTGACATGTCTGATCGAAGGTTCGCAACGTTTCCTGTGGTCTGCAATACGACGGCGTTGTCGTCTACATCTGTTGCGTCTTCGATAGACGCCCCGTCAACAATTTCGACTTCAAAGCTAGGTGCGTCACCCGCAGTGATGTCAGCCGACGACGCAAGGTTGTCTCCCGCTTCCACTGGGTCAACGCCAGTGTTGACGCCGCTGTTGTCGTCCACCGCCGCGTCCCAGTCGCGCAGAGTGGAGTAGTTGGACGTGTCGACCGTTGTGCATCCACCCAGTTCGGTGACGCCAAGGTCTACCAGCTCGGTATATTCACTCCACGACGTAATATCGGTTGCTCCGACCGCGTCTGCTTCAAAATCGCTGTTTGCGACAGTTCCGGCAGCAAGCGCAGGGGTTGCCGCAACCATGGTGAAGACGAGTGTTGCGCTGGCAATTCCCAGCGCAGAACGTGAAGATAACATCTAGGTCCTTTCGAAGTCAGTGTTCAAGTCAAACCTCGGTTAAGGATACAAGATTCCTCGAGTTATTTCGGTGCGGCGCGAACTGGAGAAGCGGGGATGTCTGCATGTATGGCAACACGCAACGCATATTCACATGTCGGAGTGCATGGCGCCTGTCCGATCACTGCCTTTTGCGAATGGTTCGGATTACGGTCGTGACGGTCGGAACTTCTCGCTGAGCAGGTAGTTTCCAGCCGAGGATGACTGAGAGCATGCGGATTGTGGTTGTCACCGCAACGCCGGCGATGGCTGCAACTGTGACGTCCTGACCGAGGGCAAGCAGTCCAATGACTGTTGCACTGCCGATTCCGGCGGCAACGGCATAGAGCGAACCGACTTGCATCAATTGAATGGGCAAGGCGAGAAGCATGTCTCGAATGATGGAACCGCCGACCGCGGCCGCAACCCCAATGAACAGCGCGGGGATAACGGGAAGTCCGAATGACAGCGCCTTGGTGGTGCCAATCGCGCCAAAGATTCCGATGGTTAGTGCGTCAAGCAGGGTGATGACCATCTCGATTTTGTGGAGGAACCGCGCGATCAGCATGCCGACGAGAGCGGCGATGGTCGCAGTTATCAGGTAACCGTTGTCGTGAAAAGCAGCGATCTCAGTCGACAGGAAGATGTCACGGACGATTCCGCCACCAAACCCCGACACGATTCCGATCAGGGCGACGCCCAGCAGGTCGAGTTCGGCGTCGCGGTAACGCGAGGCGAACATCGCACCTTGGAACGCGCCGATGGCGACAGCCAGAAGGTCGAGCCACAGGGGGATGACGAACAGTGAGTCCACGCGACCATTCTCTCGTGTCGAGGGGTCATCGGCGAGCGACACCGCGAGAATGGAGACATGCCGTCATATCGCGACGAGGTGATCGTCCTTCGCACCCACAAGTTGGGTGAGGCGGATCGCATCATCACCGCGTTGGGCAAAACCCACGGCAAGATTCGCGCGGTGGCAAAGGGTGTCCGCAAGACGGGCAGTCGAATCGGTTCCAGGCTGGAACCGTTCGCCGTCGCGGACGTGCAGTTCTACGAAGGCAAAAACCTCGATACCGTTCAGCAGGTCGAATCGGTTGCGCTTCTCGGCTCAGATTTAGCGGCCGATTACGACCTCTACACGACGGGAACGGCGATGGTCGAAACCGCCGACAGGCTGACCGAGCACGACCACTCGTCGTCGCAGTATCAACTCTTGCTGGGCGGGCTCAAGGCATTGGCGTCTAAGGCCCATTCGCCCGAACTCATTCTGGATTCCTACATCCTGCGCGCGCTATCAATTGCGGGGTGGACCCCCGAACTGTCAACCTGTGTTCTGACGGGAGAAGAGGGCACACACACGCACTTCCTCATCACCGCAGGTGGCGTCGTGTCCGATTCCGCTGCGCCACCCGGCACCCCTCGCTTGAGGCCAGAGTCGATCGCCCTGTTGGCGGCCTTGTTGGCGGGGGATTGGGTCGTCGCCGACGCGTCAGACCCCGTCGCTCGTCGCGACGCCCGTGGTATCGTCGCCGCGTACTTGCAGTTTCACCTCGAGCGCTCGATTCGCTCGCTCAGTCACATCGATTCGCGGAACACATGACCGACTTCTTGCCCCTCGACTACACGGGATTGACGCCTCCCGTGTTCGATCGCGCGCAGGTTCCCAAGCACGTCGCGATCGTGATGGACGGCAACGGTCGTTGGGCGAACCAGCGTGGGTTGACCCGCGTAGAGGGTCACCGGGCCGGTGAAGCGGCGCTTCTGGACGTGGTTGCCGGCGCCATCGAAATCGGTGTTC
>JBJOQU010000143.1:0-6890 GCA_046049745.1 Actinomycetota bacterium
CGTCTGCCGGCTCTTCTGCGGGTACTTCAATGACAATCGATCCGAAGGATTCTGGTTCGACTACCGGAATCTCGACGGATTCGGCGAACGCAGGGGTCTGAGCGATGGGCTCGTCCCCCGCCGCTCCGATCGTCGGGACCTGACCCGTTGACGATGTCGGTGCGTCTTGTTCGGGGACGTCAGGAAGCGCGGGG
Organism: Actinomycetota bacterium; assembly: GCA_046049745.1. Taxonomy (GTDB): domain Bacteria; phylum Actinomycetota; class Actinomycetes; order Actinomycetales; family Microbacteriaceae; genus MWH-TA3. Next base: position 195 of record JBJOQU010000143.1, read on the forward strand.
ATGTACTCGCCGGATTCGGCAGGAGGCACAAATGACGACCGTCGACTTCCCGAAGGAACTACATAATCGTCGTCGTTGTCGTCGTTGCTCATGGCTCAAGAGTAGTCGTGGACACCCGAGAATCAGCGGATTGCGGCCGATTCGAACCCGCCGTTGCAATCACAACCCCCGAAATGAGTAGTCCAGTTCCCCACCACCCGATTGCGGGCAAAGTCTCGCCCAAGATGACGACAGCGAGAATCACCGAGAACGCCGGTTCCAAAAGTGTCACGAGAGTCGCAGTCGAGGCCGTCACTTTGGTGAGCGCGAATCCAAAGAAGAGATAAGCAATGACGAGCGGCCCCAGTGCAAGGTACGCTCCGCGAGCGAGGTTTCCCGCGTCAGCGATCAGCGGACCCCCAGTGAATGCGAGGATGCTGAGCAACGGAATAGCTCCGGCACCGAACACCGCCCCCATCGCGCCACGGAAGTTGGCCCCTGCCGCGATGACCCGAGCCCCCGAGACCGAATAAAGGGCGTAGGCGATGCCCGCGAGGATCCCGAACCCGATTCCGGCGAGGGACTGTGCCCCGTCGTCGCTTCGCGCGATAGCGACGAACGCGAGACCGACACTGGCGATCGCAAGCGCGATGAACCAACGCAACGCTGGCACGGCGCGCGTTGCAACCCATTCGATTATTCCCGCGAAGAGGGGCCCGGATCCGAGTGCGATGGAATTTCCCACAGCGACACCAACCATGTCCATACCGGTGTAGAACGCCAATGGGTAGACGAGAACGCCCAGTCCACCCCACAGAATCCACGACCTTGCCGACGGGATTTTTAGTGCAGCACGTACGTCACGCCAGGTGATGAGCGCCAGAATCACTCCACCGACGCCCATCGTGAACGATCCGATAGCCAGAGTCGAGACGTCGGTGGTCATGAACGACGCAACCACACCGGTAGTCCCCCACATCAAGCACGATGCGAGAAGCGCGAGGAGGGCCGTTGGAGACATGACCCTATTCTGCGGTGCGTATAGCCGCGACGAGGTCAACGAAGAGAGGGTGTGCGGGATCGATGCCACACACGGATGTCGCGATTTCTTCGGGCGAAGCTGATGTGCGCAATTGCTGCAACTCGACGGATTCAGGGTCCTCCGGCACGTCGAAACGAAGTGCGGCCGTTACCACGGCAAGCAACGCAGTTGGGTGGATGCCCGATTCAGCCAAGGCTGCTGCGGGCTCGATGAGTCGTTCGTGACGCGACAGCTTCCGCATCGGCTGGCGACCAACTCGATCGACCAGGTCAGCGAGGCCGGGATTGCGGAACCGCGCAAGCGTCTTCGCCGCATACGCCGCCTGAGCCGCCGGGTCCAGTCCGTGACGCCGCACGAGCATGTCAGCAGTTTCACCCAAAACGGCGGCAACACCCTCGCGGACTGCACCAATCTCGAGCGCATCGGCGATTAGTACAGCACCGTGTTGCTTGCCGAGATATGCGGTAGACGCATGGCCCGTGTTAACGGTGAGCAGTTTGCGTTCGATGTACGGAGCCAGATTGTCAACGAAATGGGCTCCGGGGATCGACGGGGTGTCTCCCGCGAAGGGGGTCTTGTCGATGACCCACTCGCAGAAACTTTCGACGCTGACGTTAAGCCCCATCCCAGCTGGTTGAAGTGGGACGATTCGATCGACCGCGGTGTTCGCAAATCGACCCTGAGCAAGAGCGCCGGCCGACGCGGTCTCGGCGACCGCAGCCCGCAGGGTTTCCGTGGCGGAAATTGCGTTTTCGCAGGCCATGACGACGAGTGGCGTCGCACTTGTTCGCGCCTCAAGGCCGCGCGCAATCAACGGGGCGACAAATTTGAGGACGGTCGGTCCGACCGCCGTGGTCACAATGTCCGCGGAGGCGATCGCCTCAACAACGGAATCCGAATCTGTGGCCGAATTCAGGCCGGAGAAGTCTGTGACGGTGTGTGTCGTGGCGCCCTCGCCCGTTTCAATGACTTCGTACGACGATGTCGCGTTCAACTCGTCGATGAGAGGAGCCGCAACGTCAACGAAGGTCACGTGATGCCCCGCGTTGTGAAGCAAAAGCCCGATAAAGCCACGGCCGATGTTACCCGCGCCGAAGTGAACAGCGGTCATGCGGCGTCAAGGCCGAGAATGCTGAGGACCTCGTCAGTGGAGTGTGCGTCGAGCAGCTTCTCGACGGACGCCATGTCGCTAAACACCATCGCAATCGCCCCAAGGACCTCCATGTGGGAGTCGCCCTTGCCGGCAATTCCGATGGCAAAACGAACGGGGAATCCTCCCCAATCAATTTCGCTGTCATACCGAACGACGACGACCTGAGACCGGATGATCTCGGACTTCGCTTCGTTCGTTCCATGAGGAACCGCGAGAAGGTTCCCCATGTAGGTGGAGACCGAGGACTCACGCGCGAACATGGCGTCGACGTATTCAGGAGTCACTGCACCGGCGGATACGAGCATCGCACCCACTTCGGCAATTGCGTCATCTCGCGATGTCGCTGACCCACTCAATCGAATGGCGTCGGTCGTCAAAACTGTGTTCACGGTGAGTCCTCGGTCGTCGCTAACCTACGAGCGCTGAGACTTGAGAGTCTCAACTACTTCGTCGTACTTCGGCGTCGCCATGAAGTTCTCGACAGAGATGTGAACGGCGTCCGGCGCCATGTGGCGCGCACGATCGGTCAAACCTACGTGAGAAATAACGAATACCGCGTCAGAAGCCAAGTCGGCAACAGCCTTGTTGACTACCTGTACGTCGCCGATTCCGGCGGCCTTGATCTTGTTGCGAAGGATGGTTGCACCCATCGCACTCGATCCCATGCCGGCGTCACAAGCGAAGATGACGAGGGTGGTGAGGTCAGCTGACATGGGTTAGTTTCCCTTGTTTGCTGCCGACTGAGCCTTTGCCGAAGCGAGGTCCAGCCCTTCAGCCTCGAGGTCTGCCTTGCGAGTCGAGCGAACGATGATTCCTGCGATGAGGAAGGAAACCGTTGCCGACAGAACGACCGAGAGGATGACGCCGAGGAACTGAGTCTGCGGGGTCTGGAGAAGCACCGCGAAGATCGATCCGGGCGAGGCAGGTGCGCGAAGACCCGAGTTGAACAACCAGTTGGTTGCAACACCGGTTGCTCCACCGGCGATGGCTGCGACAATGATCGCAGGCTTCATGAGGACGTACGGGAAGTACACCTCGTGAATACCACCAAGGAAGTGGATGATGATCGCGCCGGGAGCCGAAGCCTTCGAGAGACCGACACCGAAAACGGCGAAGGCGAGAAGGATTCCGAGACCGGGGCCAGGGTTTGCTTCGACGAGGAAGAGGAACGAGTGTCCCTGTTCTGCAGCCTGAGTCGTTCCAAGCGGGGTCAGAACACCGTGGTTGATGGCGTTGTTGAGGAAGAGGACCTTCGCGGGCTCAACGAGGATGCTGAGGAGTGGTGCGAAGCCCGAGTCGTACAGAGCCTGGACACCAGCACCGAGAGCGTCTGAGATGGTCTGCACGACGGGAGCAATTCCGAGGAATGCACCGAGCGCCAGAACAGCACCGACGATACCGGCCGAGAAGTTGTCGACGAGCATTTCGAAGCCGGCGCGGATCTTGCCAGCCCAGATTGCGTCAACCTTCTTGATCAACCATCCACCGAGGGGTCCAACGATCATTGCGCCCATGAACATGGGGATCGAGGTTCCAACGATGACACCCATAGTTCCGATGACGCCAACGACTCCACCGCGGACACCGTAAACGAGGCGACCACCGGTGTTGGCGATGAGCAAGGGGAGCATGTAGACAATCATGGGGCCGACGAGAGCAAGGAAGTTGAGACCTCCGTTGTTCAGCGCGACACCTTCAGCGTCTACCGGGTTGGCACCCAATGCAGGAAGCCATCCCGTGGGGATGAACAGGGCCGTGATGAGACCCCAGGCGATGAACGCCGCGATGTTGGGCATGACCATGCCCGAAAGGAACGATCCAAACTTCTGGACCGAAACCTTAAGCGATGACGAAGTCGTCATTGACTCGCTCCTTTTCTGTGTTTGTTTTATTGGTGGGTGGTACTGAATGCAGTGGACACCGCACGTTTTGCGTCCACTGCATTCCTCGACGAGAGGGCTCTCTCGGCAAGCTCGCGCGCTTCACTCAGCGTGAATCGCGAAAGTTCGGCTCGCACATCTGCCAGTGCGATGGGTGACATGGACAAGGACGTGACCCCAAGTCCGACAAGCACAACTGCAAGTGTCGGATCGGCTGCTGCCTCTCCGCACACGCCAACAGGCTTTCCGCTTGCCTCCCCTGCCTTTCCAACCTCACGGATGAGTCGGAGAACGGCGGGGTTCCAGGGATCCTGAAGGTCGGCGACAGTGCCGAGCAAACGGTCGGCCGCAACGGTGTACTGAGTCAAGTCGTTCGTTCCGATCGACACGAAGTCTGCTTCCGCCAAAACGTGGTCGGCAAGAATCGCACTCGATGGTGTTTCGACCATCGCGCCAGCCTTTTCGATTCCGACTTCGCGACACATCGCGACGAACTGTGCAGTTTCGTCGGGTGTGGAAATCATCGGAGCCATGACCCACACGTCGGCACGAGTTGCCTGCGCAGCGTTGGCGATTGCCGTGAGTTGATCCCGAAGGATGTCTTCGTGTGCGAAAAGAGCGCGGATTCCACGTCGGCCCAGTGCAGGGTTCTCTTCGCCCTCGTCGGTCAGGAACGACAGCGGCTTGTCAGCGCCGGCGTCCAAAACTCGAACCACGACTTTCTGACCAGGGAACTTCTCGAAGACGGCCGTGTATTCGGCTTGCTGCTCAGCGACGGTCGGTGCCTTATCCGAGTCAAGGAACAAGAACTCGGTACGGAACAGTCCGATGCCCTCAGCGGACGCTTCAACTGCAGCTGCCGCGGACTTTGACGATCCAACGTTGGCGAGAAGTGCGACTTCGTGTCCGTCCGCGAGTCGACCCGGTCCTGATGCGTTTGCTCGGGCAGCGCGTCGCGCTTCAGCCTCGGCCATCGCACCTTCGATGCGAACGGCCGAGGGGTGAAGGATGATTTCGCCGTCAGCAGCGTCGACGAGCACGACGTCTCCGTCGACCAACACCTCGGCCGCTTTAGCGCCGACAATCGCGGGAAGGCCCTTTTCGCGCGCAAGGATCGCGGTGTGCGAAGTAGGTCCCCCGTCGGTCGTGACGAGAGCGCGCACGATGTCGAAGTCGAGCAGCGCCGTGTCGGCTGGCGCAAGGTCACGAGCGACCAATACATACGGGGTGTCGGACTGTGGGACTCCGGGTGCCGACACGCCAAGGATGTGCGCAATCACGCGATTCGCAACATCACCAAGATCACCTGCACGTTCTGCCATATACCCGCCGGCCATTTCGAGGATCTGAGCGAACCCAGCAAACGCCTCGAAAACAGCACGTTCCGCGGTTGCCCCACGGTCGATTCGGTTCTTCACATCTGCCAGCAACATCTGGTCATCGGCCATCAGAGCGAGAGCGTCAAGAACTTCCTTTGCCAAGCCACCCGCACGGTTTCCGCGATCACGCAGGTCCTGCGCCGTGGCTTGCAACGCCGAGTGGGCACGGGCAAGTTCAGCGTCAGGACCAATTGTCGAGTTCGTCTGCGCGGGCTCGGGCAGAGGGTCGGGCATTCGTCGGACATCGCCGACGACAATGCCCCGGCCTACGCCGATGCCCGTGAGAGTGCGTTCTGCATTTGTCATTCGGCGTCGTGGTCCGTCTCGAGGAATGCGACGAGCTGGTCGAGAACTGCATCAGCGTTCTCGCCCTCAGCGGTGATCGTAACTGCATCGCCCTGGTTGATGGCGAGCGAGATGACGCCCAAGATGCTGCCGGCGGGAGCGTCGCGGCCGTCCTTCTCGATGGTCACGTCCAAGCCCGAGTCGTTGACTGCCTGCACGAAAAGTGCGGCGGGGCGAGCGTGAAGTCCGTGAGCGGACGCAATGGTTGCGGTGCGAGACGACATTAGTTTTCCTTCGATTCAGCGGAAGTCCGAGACGCTTCCGATACCTGACCATTGTTCCCGAAATACTCTGCGATTGCCGCGAGGGCGTCGTCAGCCCCGAAGCCACCTCGCACGGTTGCCGGCAGAACGACGAAAGCGATGTCCCGGTCGCGCAGATCAGCCGTCACGAAATCGGACACGATGTGAGACGTCAGTGCGATGAGATCGGCAGTGTCGGCAGTCACGGACTCGAGAGGAGACGGAATAAAGCGGTAGGGATGTCCGGAAGCGGATGCGATGTCGGAAAGGCGTCGTGCGAGGAACGTGCTGGACGCACCTGCACCGCAGACGATGGCCACTGTGAGCATCGTTACTCCTTCCGAACGAGACCTACTGTGTCACGACGGATTGGCCGACACGAACGTTTTGGGCATACATCTGTTTCCGCGCGCGCGGAAGCCTTCGGCGGGCGTCAGTTTTGTCGGTACAGTTTCGCTGAGATGAGTGACAAGTACACGGGACTGCTGGAGCAACTCCGCGCGAGCGACGAGTGGCTTCCCGCGGCGACGCTCGCCGAACGTCTCGGCGTCTCGACGCGGAGTGTCCGCTCCTATGTCACCGCAGCAAAATCGGCGGCACATCCGTTCGACATCATCGCAACGTCGAGTGCTGGATACCGACTGAACCGCGACGCGTACTTTGCCTATCGTGCCGC
>JBJOQU010000144.1:0-2818 GCA_046049745.1 Actinomycetota bacterium
GGCGCAGCACACGATTCGGCTTCCGAGCGATCCCACGCGTCGCCAGCAGCGGTGCGGCGAATCGTGAGCGGGCTGCCATCGGTCGAGTCCGCGAGCAGGTGGAACGGCGCTGCGTGAGTCACGGTGACAGTGACGATGTCACCCGGACGTGGAACAGGTGAGCCAGCAGGGACTTCAAAGTGGACGAGTCGGTTGTCCTCGGCGCGGCCCGACATTCGATTAGTCGCGGCGTCTTTTTTGCCCTCACCGTTCGCGACGAGAAGGTTTACTTCGCGCCCGACCACTGCTTCGTTCTCTTCGAGCGAGATACGGTTCTGCAGAGCCATGAGTCGCTCGTACCGTTCCTGAACGACCTCTTTCGGGATCTGGTTCGGCATGTCCGCCGCGGGAGTGCCTGGGCGGATTGAGTACTGGAAGGTGAATGCGGTAGCAAAGCGAGAGGCTTCGACGACGCGCAGTGTTTCCTGGAAGTCTTCTTCCGTTTCACCGGGGAATCCGACGATGATGTCGGTCGTGATGGCTGCAGTCGGCATTTTTTCGCGGACACGATCGAGGATGCCGAGAAACTTTTCGCTGCGATACGAGCGGCGCATTGCCTTGAGAATGGCGTCAGACCCAGACTGCAGTGGCATGTGAAGGCTCGGCATAACCGCGGGCGTCTCCGCCATTGCATCAATGACATCATCGGTAAACGCCGCGGGGTGCGGGCTCGTGAAGCGGATGCGTTCGAGCCCCTCGATTTGACCGGCAGCACGAAGCAACTTGCCGAAGGCGAGCTTGTCGCCGAATTCAACGCCATACGTGTTGACGTTCTGACCCAAAAGCGTGACTTCGATAGCGCCGTCGTCGACAAGTGCCTGAATCTCGCCGAGTACCTCGCCGGGTCGACGGTCCTTTTCCTTGCCGCGAAGGCTCGGCACGATGCAGAACGTGCAGGTGTTGTTGCAGCCGACCGAGATGGAAACCCAGCCGGAATAGGTGGATTCGCGCTTGGTGGGCAGAGTCGAGGGGAACACCTCGAGCGATTCGAGAATCTCTACTTCGGCGTGACCGTTGTGGCGTGCGCGCTCGAGTAGTGCGGGGAGTGAGCCCATGTTGTGCGTTCCGAACACGACGTCCACCCAGGGTGCCTTGTCGATGATGTCGCCCTTGTCCTTCTGGGCAAGACATCCTCCGACGGCGATCTGCATACCGTCGCGTTCGCGCTTGATGGACGCAAGGTGACCGAGTGTCCCATACAGACGGTTGCCCGCGTTTTCACGGACGGCACACGTGTTGAGGACGACGACGTCAGCGTCGCTCCCCTCCTCGGCAAGGACGTATCCGGCGGCTTCGAGGCTGCCTGAGAGTCGTTCTGAGTCGTGAACGTTCATCTGACACCCCAAAGTACGCACCTCGTAGGTGCGCGGTGTGTGGGTTGTCGCGCTCATAGCGCCCAATTTTACCGCGGTTTGTCAGTCTGCGTCACGGAATGCGACGGTGATGACGTTGTCGTCAGCCGGAGCGCTGGATCCGCGAGAATTTCCGAGCACCTCGCGCAGTGCCGCGGTGATGTCGGAGCCGCGAAAACCTCGACGAGCGAGGTAGGACTGCAGGCGACGGTATTGAACCTCGCGGTCCAATCCACGCAAGCGCTCTAGCCGTTGGCGGGCTTGTTCCATGCACAGTTCGTCTTGTTCACCGGGCAGAGATTCGATCGCAAGATCAATCGCGCTGGGGCGAACCATTCTCTTGGCGAGTTCCGCCTTGATTGCGCTGGCACCCATCCCCTTACGGCGCTGGAGGCGCTCGGCCAAGTCGATCGCGAGTTCGTCGTCGTTGAGAAGCCCAACAGATTCCATTCGAGCGATTTCGGTGGCGATGTCGTCGGGGTTGGCGTCACGATCACGAAGGAGTCGTTCCATCTCGCGGACGGACATCGCCTTGCGGGCGAGTGCCCGGACGGCGATGGTTTGGACGTCGACGTCGTTGCTGTCGTCCGAGTCGAATTCAACCTCTTCGGATTCGTCGACAAACTCGACGGTCGCCCGGTGGAGTGGCGTGACCGGAGCCAGCCACCCCTCCGAGCGATCGTTGGTCACGAGTTACTCAGCGTCCGTGGCCGCGGGGGCGTCAGCGGTTGCTTCTGCCTTGCGTGCCGCGAGCTTGGGCTCGATGGAGTCGACGGGTGCACCGTCGGTTCCGGTCGCCGCGACAACCTCTTCGGCGCCTTCGACGATTCCGAGTGCGACGAGGATGCGCTGTTCGATTTCGTCCGCGATGTGTGCGTGTTCGATGAGGAACTTGCGCGAGTTTTCCTTGCCCTGACCGAGCTGGTCACCTTCGTAGGTGTACCAGGCGCCGGACTTGCGAACGATGTTGTGCTCAACACCGAAGTCGAGCAGGCTGCCCTCGCGCGAAATTCCGGTTCCGAACAGGATGTCGAATTCCGCCTGTTTGAAGGGCGGAGCCATCTTGTTCTTGACGACCTTGACGCGGGTGCGGTTTCCGACGGCGTCCGAGCCCTCTTTGAGGGTTTCGATGCGGCGGATGTCGAGGCGGACCGACGCGTAGAACTTGAGTGCCTTTCCACCGGCGGTGGTTTCGGGGCTTCCGAAGAACACACCGATCTTTTCGCGCAACTGGTTGATGAAAATCATGGTGGTGCCGGTGGAGTTCAGGCCACCCGTCAGCTTGCGCAGCGCCTGCGACATGAGTCGAGCCTGCAGACCAACGTGTGCGTCACCCATCTCGCCTTCGATTTCGGCGCGGGGAACAAGCGCGGCGACCGAGTCGATGACGATGAGGTCGATCGAGCCCGAGCGCACGAGCATGTCGG
>JBJOQU010000145.1:0-12907 GCA_046049745.1 Actinomycetota bacterium
TGACCGGTGGATGCGCTCGAACGATTCGGCGATGACAGCAGAGACGCCGAGCAAGCGCGTTCCCTTTGCTGCCCAGTCACGGCTGGATCCCGACCCGTATTCCTTGCCAGCAAGGATGACGAGCGGGGTGCCATTCGCCTGGTACTTCTCGGATGCGTCGTAGATGAACGCTTGAAGGCCGTCGGGCGTCGTGAAGTCACGCGTGTAACCACCTTCGACGCCGTCGAGCAACTGATTCTTCAAACGGATGTTTGCAAAGGTTCCACGAATCATAATTTCGTGATTGCCACGGCGCGAACCATACGAGTTGAAGTCGTCGCGAGCCACGCCGTGCTCCTGCAAGTACTGTCCAGCAGGCGAGTCCGCCTTGATCGAGCCAGCGGGGGAAATGTGGTCCGTCGTGACCGAATCACCGAGCTTCGCAAGAACGCGAGCGTCATGAATGTCAGAGACGGGAGTCGTTTCCTTTTTCATGCCGTCGAAGTACGGGGGCTTACGCACATAGGTCGACTTCGCATCCCATTCGAACACGTTTCCCGTCGGTGTCGGGATCGAGCGCCAACGCTCGTCGCCATCGAACACCGCGCCGTACTGACGCACGAACATCTCCGTGTCGATCGACGAGTCAATAGTCTGCTGCACCTCTGCGGCAGACGGCCAAATGTCAGCGAGGAACACGTCGTTGCCGTCGGCATCGGTACCGAGGGGTTGCGACTCGAAGTCGAAGTTCATCGTTCCAGCCAGTGCGTAGGCGATGACCAACGGAGGCGATGCAAGGTAATTCATCTTCACATCGGGGTTGATGCGACCCTCGAAGTTGCGGTTTCCGGACAACACGGCGGTGACCGCAAGGTCATTGTCCTGAACGGCTTTGGATACCTCTGCGGGAAGCGGTCCCGAGTTACCGATGCACGTGGTGCAGCCATAACCGACGAGATAGAAGCCCAGTGCCTCGAGGTCGTCCATCAAGCCGGCCTTCTCGTAATACTCCGTGACGACTTTCGAGCCGGGAGCGAGGGTGGTCTTAACCCACGGCTTGGAGGCCAGCCCCTTGGCAACTGCGTTTCGTGCAAGCAGGCCTGCGGCAAGCATCACGGACGGGTTTGACGTGTTCGTGCACGAGGTGATCGCGGCGATTGCGACGTGACCGTTATCGACCTCGAAGGTCTCGCCTTCATAGGTGACCGTTGCGGCCTTACCGGCACCGTAATTGGTGAGATCGGTTCCAAACTGCGACTTCGCCTTGGACAACTCGATGCGGTCCTGGGGGCGCTTTGGACCGGCTATTGACGGAACGACGGTGGACAAGTCGAGCTCGAGATACTCGCTGAACACAGGTTCGATGTCGGGGTTGTGCCACAGGCCTTGCTCTTTTGCGTATGCCTCGACGAGAGCGACCGTCTCCGCGGGGCGACCCGTGAGACGTAAGTAGTCCACCGTGACCGAGTCGACGGGGAACATCGCCGCGGTCGAGCCGAATTCCGGGCTCATGTTTCCGATGGTCGCACGGTTGGCGAGAGGGACCTGGCTGACGCCGGCACCGTAGAACTCTACGAACTTTCCGACGACACCGTGCTTGCGTAACATGTCGGTGATCGTCAACACGACGTCAGTTGCGGTGACCGCCGAAGGGATGACTCCGGTCAGTTTGAATCCGACCACCTTGGGGATGAGCATCGAGACGGGTTGACCGAGCATGGCTGCCTCGGCTTCGATTCCACCAACACCCCAACCGAGAACGCCCAGTCCGTTGACCATGGTGGTGTGCGAGTCGGTTCCCACGCAGGTGTCGGGGAACGCAATCGTCTCACCGTTGATGTCACGGGTGTAGACGACCTTTGCGAGATTCTCCATGTTGACCTGGTGAACAATTCCGGTACCCGGCGGAACAACCTTGAAGTTGTCGAACGCGGTTTGTCCCCAGCGCAGGAACTGGTAACGCTCACCGTTGCGCTCGTACTCAATCTCAACGTTGCGCTCAAATGCGTCTTCACGTCCAAACAGATCTGCGATGACCGAGTGGTCGATCACGAGTTCGGCTGGCGCGAGTGGGTTGATCTTTTCCGGGTCTCCCCCAAGTTCAGCGACAGCTTCACGCATAGTGGCAAGGTCGACGATGCAGGGAACTCCGGTGAAGTCCTGCATCACAACGCGTGCAGGAGTGAACTGGATTTCCGTGTCCGGCTCGGCAGTGGGAACCCACGAACCGAGTGCACGAATCTGCTCGGATGTGATGTTGGCACCGTCCTCCGTGCGAAGGAGGTTCTCCAGCAAAACCTTGAGGCTGAAGGGCAAACGCTCGTGACCGTCTACTGCGTCAAGGCGGAAAATCGTGTACTCACGACCCGCTACCGACAATGTGCTTTTCGCACCGAATGTGTTGATGCTCACCAATCACTCCTCTGCATCGACAAGATGCTCTTAGTCTAGCCCGACCACGCTTACGCGGAGCGGACGTGGGATGAACGCAACAGCATCCAGGTGATCCACAACATGGCCGCGTAGAGCGGAAGCCCCATGATGAGTTTCGTCGCAGCCAGCGCTGCAGTCAGATTCGCGAAGTACAAGGGCAATTGAACCCCAAGTCGAAGCGCGAAGAAGCCAGCCCACATCAGCGAGGCGATTGTCACGGCGCGACGCGGTGCAGGGTCCGCGAGCCACTGAGTGTTCGGCGCAAGCGCGGACGCGATAACACCGACAAGGGGCTTTCGAATGGCGAGCGAGATTGCAAACGCCGTGAATGACACCGCGTTGACAACAAACCCGCCGAGGAAGTTGTCTGAGGCACGACCGGTCCAGAGCGCGAGACCTGCGGACAGCGCGATCCCAATTCCACCCGAAATCGCGGGCAACAAAGGCAACCGCTGAATCAATCGAACAATCAGCGCGAGAATTGCGACACCGACAGGTGCAACGACTGAAGGCGTGAGTTCACCCGTCACGGTGAAGACGACGAGAAAAACTAATCCAGGTGTCAACGACTCGATAATTCCGCGGACTCCCCCGATCGCGCCGAACAATGCGTCGGCGGTAGGGGCCTCGCCCGGAACGATTGCTCCGAGCCCACGCTTGGTGGACGAGTCGTCGGTCATGCGGGAACGCCAGGCTGGGGCGGGACGCGCAACGGCAAGAGTTCACGAGGCGGGAGCGCTTCGATCCCGCGATTGACGACGATCGACCGGTACACCTCTTCAATGGGAAGTGCGTTTGTGGGGTCCTCTGCACCCTTGCCTGAAATAACTCCGCGCAAGAACCATTTCGGTCCGTCCACCCCGATGAACCGGACGGGTCTGCGTGTTCCATCCGCAGTGGGGAGGACAGCGCGAACCTCAACCCCAAAAGGGCCGTCCGTTTCCTCGACGGAGCCGCCCTGCTTCGTCACTTGGGCAACGACCTGCTCGCGGATCTCATGCCACAAACCCTCGGAACGCGGTGCCGCGAAGGCCTGAACTTGAAGAGTCGAGCCTTCACAGTCCAAAGTTGCTGCGACGACACGCTTCGTGCTGTCGTCCACGTCAAGCCTTAACTGGAGTCCAACTCGCGGGGTGACTTTCACGGATCCGAGGTCGATGAAAGGCTGCACAGGGCTGACCTCAGAAACATCAAACGGTCCCGCAGTCGCACGGTTCTCTGGCGCACTCTTCTCGTGCATGGTTCAGGCCTTCCCAACTCCGGTACTACCAAAACCACCGGCGCCTCGATGAGTGCCGGGCAGTTCTTCAACAGGAACAAAACGTGCTCGAACGACTGGCTGGATTACCAGCTGCGCAATTCGGTCTCCAACATTGATATGAAACTCGTTTTCCGAGTCCGTGTTCAACATAATCACGCCAATGTCCCCACGATAGCCCGCGTCAATAGTCCCGGGTGAATTCACGAGTGCAATTCCGTGCTTCAACGCCAGCCCGCTTCGCGGCATTACGTAGGCTACATATCCATCAGGAAGAGCGATAGACAGACCTGTTGCGACGAGCGCCCGTTGGCCAGGCGCGAGGGTCAGTGATTCGGCAGCAGTGATATCAGCGCCGGCATCACCCGGGTGAGCGTAGATGGGCATGGTGCCCGTGAACAGGACCTCAGGTGTCATTCGTTCAGGGTAATACATGGTCGAATAGGAGCATGGTCATTTACCGCGAACGCCTCACCCCGAATGTCGGAATTCACCTCGCACTGCTCTTGCTCGTCCCGCTCGGATTCGGCATGTTGGCACCCATAAACATCACGTGGGGTGCCATCAACGCCGTAGGGCTTTATCTGATCGGGGTCGCGTGGCTGACTCTAGGCGCTCCACAAATCGTCATCACGGAAGTCGGACTGCGTGTTGGCCGGGCAGCGATTGATCGCACATTCCTCGGTGAGGTTGAACTAGTCGAACGAGCAGACCGGCCTGCAGCTCTGTCTGACGCACGTGCCTGGAAAGTGATTCGCGCATGGATACCCTGCGGAGTACGGCTCACCATCACTGACGAGAACGATCCGACTCCCTATTGGTACTTCTCGACGAGAAAACCTGAAGCAGTAATTGCCGCTCTAGCGAAGCGCTAAGCGCAGTCGAGACAGATTGCCCCAGCCTTTGATTCCTTCGCGATCTGCGAACGGTTCTTCACGATGAAACATTCATTACAGGTGAACTCGTCGGCCTGCGGCGGTAGCACGACGACGTCGAGCTCCATGTTCGCCAGATCCTGACCGCTCATTTCGAGACTGTCGGGGTTATCGGCGTCGTCCGACTCGGCACCGGGACGAGGTGCGGGGACGCGCTCTTGAAGAGCCTGGAGAGACTCGTGGTCTTCTTCACCCTTACGGGGGGAATCGTAATCCGTTGCCACTGTGACAAACCTTTCTCTGGTAACGGGCGCGCTTAGTTTCCGACACATTTCATCAAAAATCAAACTCCCTCGCCGTATGTCGCAAATTACTTCTCGTTCGGCGGTATTGTCGGGGCACAGCCACAAACAGGAGTTGCCGTGGAAGAACTAACCGTCATCGAGGTGTCACCCACCGCGATTGTTGCTGTTTCGCGTGACGGACACCGCTTCACAATTCCAGTCGATGCAGAGTTGCGTTCGGGAATTGCGCACCGCCCCGGCGTCTCGCCGACAGGTGGAACAAGTCCGCGAGAAATCCAAAGTCTGCTGCGGTCGGGCCTCTCGGTCTCCGAAGTCGCGGACCGTACTGGTGAAAATGCCGACCACGTCGCACGCTTCGAAGCCCCCATCACAGCTGAACTTGCGTTCGTGCTCGAACGTGCGTTGTCAGTTCCCGTCACGACTCACGACGACGAGGACGCAACAACATTTGGCGCAGCCATCGAAGGCCGTTTGCGGGACCAGGGAGGAACCGTCACTCGTTGGCAGGCGTATCGACTCGACGACGAATGGGTTGTCGGCGCAGAGTTCACCGTTGGGTCCGTCTCCGAGGACGCAACCTGGTCGTTCGACCCCCGAAAGTTGACGCTTGTCCCGACGAACCCTGTCGCAATTCGTGTCAGCAAAGCGGACGCAGTCGATGCTGCGCTCTTCCCCCCACTTCGCGTTGTCACCCCACAAATTCCGCAGCGTTTCGACAGTGGCGAATTCGAACCTGTCGTCGAAAAGTCCGCGCCTCAAGCGGTCATTCAGATTCCCATCGACATTGATGAAATTGTGGGAGATTCGGTAACTGAACCTGCGCAAGCGGCCCCGGCTGATTTGTTGGACGAACTTCACAAGCGCCGAGGTGAGCGCAACGAAGCGATGTCAAGCCACCCGTCAACAGGTTCAATTCCCGTGATCACGCCGGAGATGCTCGAGATAGCCGACGATGCACCCGAGGCCCCCGAGCCTTCGGTTGATCCGCAGCCTTCAGCCCCCGACGTCTTCATCGACGAAACGCCCAGCCAACGTCAGCGCCGTCAACGCGCGCCCATGCCTACGTGGGACGAGATTGTGTTCGGCACGCGCCCGGACGAAGACTAAGCAAAGACTCCTGCTCGAATCAACGGGACGTGTGTCTCCGTTCGTGACAACCCGCCGTGTTGTCCGACCATCGCCATGGACTGCGTAGTCGCAGTTCGTTCGTCGTAATAGACCGCTACGCCGCGGGGTGTCACGAGTACGTCACCGATTCGCTCTGCGTGAGCGGGCGTTACTGAACCAAACCACCCAGCTGCAATCGCTTCAGACCGTGTGGCGATGTGTGAGCGATCCCCTTCGACTGCCCGCCAGGCGCGGGCCAACTCGTCGGCCGAACGGTCGGAGTACAGGTGGAGGAAGCGCGGCTCCCCACCGGTGACGACATCACGCAAAAGATCCGACTCAGCAGGAAGAATTCGGTGCTTGACGGGCGGCACATCAAGTACCCCGTGATCGGCAGTCAAAAGGAGCCCGTCCTTGGGACCGAGCACACGAAGTACATCGGAGACGAAGCCGTCCAGATCTTCCAAACGCCGAACCCATTGGTCACTCGCGACACCGAATTGGTGAGCCGCCTGATCAAGTTCGGGGATGTAGATGTATGCGACGCCCTCGGTGTTGGCGTTAAGAAAGCCGTGAAGTACTGAAAGTCGTTCTGCATACGTGTTCGCTGCGAGGTAGTCGCCACCGCGAAGAATTGCACGGGTAAGACCAGATGTGCGATAGCGCTCCGCGGAGATGATCGCGCTGGGAACCGAGGGGTGTTGTTCCCAGACGGTGGGCTCGGGTTGCCACGTTGACACGTCGAGTTCGTCGAGACCGGACAGTTGATTGACGACGGCACCGGTTGCGGGATTACGAATTGCATAACCGACCATTCCGGTTTCACCCGGCGATCGTCCCGTGGTGAGGGTCGCGAGTGACGATGCTGTCGTCGTTGGGAAGTTTGCGAGAACCGACTTGTGCGTCAGCGACGACAATGTTCGGGCGTGCGCACGGTATGTCGCGAGGTTCTCCGAACCGAGACCGTCGACAAGGAGAACCACAGTTCGTGCGGCTCGAGGCAAGTTCAAACGGTTGGGTTCCCCCAGGATCGATGCGAACGCACTCGTCAACACCCCCGCGAGCCAACGGTCGTCGGAAGAGATGACGGGTAAAATCGTGCTCATTGTGACTGACGCCCCATCTTTCTCCGAACGCATCGACGATGTTGACCTGTCCCACGAGATGCAGGGGTCGTTCCTCGAATACGCGTACTCCGTCATCTATTCTCGCGCGCTTCCCGACGCCCGCGACGGATTGAAGCCGGTCCAACGCCGAATCATTTATCAGATGGCCGACATGGGTCTTCGTCCCGATAAGGGATACGTCAAGAGCGCTCGAGTTGTCGGCGAGGTGATGGGAAAACTTCACCCCCACGGCGACAGTGCGATTTACGATGCACTCGTCCGCCTGGCGCAGCCGTTCAGCCTCCGCGTTCCCTTCGTTGACGGGCACGGAAACTTTGGATCACTTGATGACGGTCCAGCGGCCAGCCGATACACCGAGGCGAAACTTCGCCCCGAGGCAATGACGATGACGGAGAGCCTCGACGAAGACGTCGTCAATTTTGTGCCCAACTACGATGGTCAGCTGCTACAACCTGAAGTGCTCCCCGCAGCGTTCCCCAACCTGCTGGTCAACGGTGCGAGCGGAATTGCCGTGGGTATGGCGACCAACATGGCACCGCACAATCTGGGTGAAGTGATCGAAGCCGCTCGACACCTCATTGCACACCCCGATGCGACGCTGGACGACCTCATGAAGTTCATCCCGGGCCCTGACCTTCCCAGCGGTGGAATCGTCGTCGGTCTCGAAGGGATTCGAGACGCATATGAAAACGGTAAGGGCACATTCCGAACACGCGCGCGCACCAGCATCGAACAGGTGTCCGCCCGCAAGACCGGAATCGTCGTCACAGAACTCCCCTACTTAGTCGGTCCTGAGCGGGTTATCGAACGCATCAAAGACGGAGTAACCAAGAAGAAGATCACCGGCATCTCGAATGTTGTGGACCTCACCGATCGAAAGCACGGATTACGGCTCATCATCGAGGTCAAGACCGGGTTCTCCCCCGAGGCCGTGCTGGACCAGTTGTACCGACTCACACCTCTCGAGGATGGGTTCTCAATCAACAACGTTGCGCTCGTCGAGGGTCGGCCGGAAACGCTAGGCCTCAAGGACATGCTTCGTGTTTACATCGAGCACCGCATCGAGGTCGTGACCCGCCGTTCTCAGTTCCGCCTCGCTCGTCGCACCGAACGACTTCACCTGGTCGAGGGATTGTTGCTCGCAATTCTCGACATCGACAAGGTCATCGCCGTGATCCGGGCGTCGGACGATGCAGAATCCGCTCGCACACAACTTCAGTCGACCTTCTCACTGTCAGAACTGCAAGCCGAGTACATCCTCGAACTTCGCCTCCGTCGCCTCACCAAATTCAGCCGTGTTGAACTCGAGACTGAGCGGGACAACCTCGCTGCCGAGATTGCGCGACTGACGAAACTTCTGTCAAGTAAGGACGCAGTTCGCGATCTGGTTTCGAGCGAGCTGGCAGATATCGCCGCACAGTACGCGACTCCACGACGCACAACGCTTCTCGACGCCGATGATGCGCCAGTCGTTGGGGCAATTGCGAGTCAAGGCCTCGAATTAGAGGACGAGCCGTGCACAGTCATCCTCACGTCGACAGGGCGCATCTTGCGCAACGCCAACACAGACGAATTCCCTGTTGCACCGAAGCGGTTCAAGCACGACGTCATCAAAACCGCGGTTCGCACAACGACCCGTGGGGAACTTGGCGCCATCACCAGCAACGGACGAATGATCCGATTCTCGCCTGTTGACCTACCCGGCGGCACCGACTCGATTTCCTTCGCTTCGGGTTCGAAGATCAACGATTATGTCGTCGGACTACAGCCAAAGGAGACAGTGATCACTGTTGTGGCGCTGACTGGTGAACCCCTCGCACTCGGTACCGCTCGCGGAGTCGTAAAACGAGTAGACACCTCGACATTCCCCGCTCGTCCCGATTTCTCGATCATCAACCTCGATGACGGTGACCGAATTGTTGGCGCATCCGTCGCGCCGGACGGCCTCGACGCCGTTTTCGTCACGCATGCAACGCAGGTGTTGCACTTCCCCATCGCCGGAGTTCGCGCTCAGGGCGTCGGAGCAGCCGGCGTCGCGGGAATCAACCTCGCGGACGGGGACCAAGTAGCTCACTTCTCGGTCGCTGCCCCGGAAACCGCCCAAGTTGTGACCGTGACAGCCGCAGAAGCGACCCTCACTGGCGCGGATCCTGGCCGCGCCAAGGTCACGCCTCTCTCAGAATTCCCCGCAAAGGGCCGCGCCACCGGCGGTGTTCGCGGGCACTCGTTGCTCAAGGGCGAAGTTGGGCTGTCGCTTGCCTGGGTCGGAGACGAGCCACGCGCTTCGGCTGTCGATGGGACTCCGCGGGACTTGCCGGCGGAACCCGGCAAACGTGACGGCAGCGGCACCGCCCTCACCGACGCGATTTCCGTCGTCGGTACGCGGCTTCGTTAGGCGCAGAACTTACGCATCAATGCGGTCGCGCTCAAGCGACTGACCGCTGTCGATGATGAACTCGCGACGAGGAGCAACCTCGTTGCCCATCAAGAGCTCGAACACCGTCGCCGCTTCTTCGGCGTCATGAAGGCGGACGCGGCGCAGAGTGCGGTGTGCGACGCTCATCGTCGTGTCTGCCAACTGGTCGGCATCCATCTCACCCAAGCCCTTATAGCGCTGAATGGGCTCTTGCCACTTCTTCCCCGCCTTGCGCAATTCATCGAGCTTCGCGTGCAGTTCGGCCTCTGAGTAGGTGTAGACAATGTCGTTCGGTTTCGTGCCCGGATTCATCACAAGAATTCTGTGTAACGGCGGGACAGCGGCGTAGACGCGCCCGGCCTCAACCAAGGGGCGCATGTACTTGAAGAGCAGAGTGAGAAGCAGGGTGCGGATGTGCGCGCCGTCAACATCTGCATCGCTCATGATGATGACCTTGCCGTAACGCGCGGTATCGAGGTCGAAGGTGCGTCCTGAACCCGCTCCGATGACCTGGATGATCGATGCGCACTCGGTGTTCGACAGCATGTCTGAAATCGAGGCCTTCTGGACGTTGAGAATCTTTCCGCGGATCGGCAAGAGCGCCTGGAACTCTGAATCCCGAGCCAACTTCGCCGTACCCAGTGCAGAGTCACCCTCGACAATGAAAAGTTCGGACTGAGCGACATCGTCGCTTCGGCAATCGACGAGCTTGGCGGGCAAAGTTGACGACTCGAGCGCGTTCTTACGACGCTGTGTTTCCTTATGAGCACGCGCGGAAATTCGAGACTTCATCTCGGCAACGACCTTGTCGAGGACAAGGCCAGTCTGTGCTTTGTCATCGCGCTTGCTCGACGCGAATCGGTCTTCGAGCGCCTTCTGGACAACCTGGGCCACCACGTTGCGAACTGCTGGTGTACCCAGAATTTCCTTCGTCTGGCCCTCGAACTGAGGTTCAGCCACGCGGACTGTGACGACAGTCGTCAAACCGGTGAGAATGTCGTCTTTCTCGATCTTGTCCGTTCCAACCTTGAGTCGACGGGAATTCTTGTCCACCTCCGAACGGATGACCTTCATCAAGGCCTGCTCGAAACCAGTGACGTGTGTCCCGCCCTTGGGAGTGGCGATGATATTGACGAAAGATTTTTGGACGGTGTCGTACCCAGTTCCCCAGCGAAGAGCAATGTCGACGGCACACGTACGCTCGACCTCTGTCGACACCATGTGCCCCTTGTCATCCAACACGGGAACGGTCTCAGTGAACGTTCCCTCGCCAGCCAAGCGCCACGTGCTCGTCAGAGGTGCGTCTGGCGCGAGAAACTCGGTGAACTCTGAGATCCCACCATCAAAGGCAAATTCGTCTCGGACGGATTGCCCGCCGCGAGTGTCTGTGACAGCAAGTTTGAGTCCGGGAACGAGGAAGGCCGTCTGACGAGCCCTCGCGGCGAGTCCGTCCTTGTCGATCGTGGATGACTTGACAAAAATCTCGGGGTCTGGCCACCACCGCACACGTGTTCCCGTTGCCCCCTTGGTGGACTTCCCTACGATGGCCAACTCGGAATTCTCGACGAACGCAGTGAACGGTGCCCGAGGCGACGGCTGCTCTGAATCGTCGAAAACTCCAGGCTCACCCCGATGGAATGACATTTGGTGCGTCTTGCCGTCTCGGTCTACCCACACGTCGAGACGTTCACTCAAAGCGTTCACGACCGATGCGCCAACGCCGTGGAGTCCACCCGACGCCGTGTACGACCCAGAACCAAACTTTCCACCCGCGTGCAGTTTCGTGAACACAACTTCGACACCTGACAACCCGGTTCGCGGCTCGATGTCGACGGGAATCCCTCGTCCGTTGTCCGAGACCTCAACAGAACCGTCGTCGTGCAAGGTGACTTCGATTGTCGACCCGAAACCACCCAAGGCTTCGTCCACGGAGTTATCGATGATCTCCCACAAACAGTGCATGAGACCGCGCTCGTCGGTCGAACCGATGTACATTCCGGGTCGCTTGCGAACGGCCTCGAGACCCTCGAGAACGCTGAGGTGACGAGCTGAATATTCGTTGGACACGCGGAATGACCTTTGTTTCGGTTGACTGTCCCACCATAAGCGGAACGGCTCTATCGATGACGGAGGCACTCCGTTCCGGTGGACAATGTTTACGCCACGGGCGAAACGACGCGCAAATGGGCGTTGAATGACCGAGGGTCGTGGTGGAATAGAGACATCGGAAGGACCACCATGAACACGACTCAGTCACACGAAACCACAACTCCGGTCACACCGGAACTCGACGCAACCGATCGTTGCGACTCGTGCGGTTCGCAGGCGTATGTTCGCGTTCGACTCCAGTCCGGGGAATTGTTCTTCTGTGCGCACCACGCGGGAGAAGTCCGCGAAGCACTGGCACCGACCGCATTGGAATGGCACGACGAGACTGATCGCCTTCGCGACGAACACGGTGCCTAACAACTCTCCCCTTCGACTCGTGGAGTTTTCACGCTCCGCGCTGGAAGAAAATCTGCGAACCCTCGCAAACGAGGACGCGATTGTTGACGTGCGATGCGACGCATACGGTCACGGAGCGCAGTGGGTCCATGACGCGGCACGCGATGCTGGTTTGTCTGCCTTCCTCACCGACGACGACCCCCTGGCGCCCGTTCCTCAATCGACGGCAGTCCTCTACGGGATTTCTGCAGGCCGCCGAGTTGCCGTTCTGTCTGGCGAAATCGTCGCAATCAAGTCCGTGGCCTCTGGTGACACCGTCTCGTACGGCAACACCTGGGCAGCCACACGCGCCTCGACGCTCGCTCTCGTTTCCCTCGGATTCGCGGACGGTCTTCCCCGCGGCGGTTCCAACGTTGGCTTGATGACAGTCGGTGCACACACAGTTCCGGTTGTCGGACGCATTGCGATGGATCAGTGTGTGCTTGACATCACAGACATTTCCGACGAAGTATCGGCGGTGGCTCGGGTCTGGGACTCAGCGCAGTCAGTTGAAACATGGGCCACCGCATCACGACGTGACCCCCTCTCGCTCGTCTCAGGATTGTCGTGGCGTGTCGAACGGAGGTGGACGTCGTGACGTTGATTGCGCACATCGACCTCAACGCATTCGAACACAACGTCGCACGAATCGTTGCCGACGTCTCGCCCGCGAAAACATGGATCGCCATCAAATCACATGCCTACGGCCACGGGATGCTCGAACTGGCCGACAACGCCATCAGGGCCGGTGCGAGCGGACTCGCGGTGCTCGATGTCCCCGCAGCACTGCGTCTTCGAGAACACGGCATACAAGCCACCCTTTTTGCGTGGCTTCACGGCTCCGAAACTGATTTCGAGGCAGCTGTCTCTGCCAACATTGACGTGGGAGTTTCGTCGATTGCCCAACTTGACGCTGTTGCCGC
>JBJOQU010000146.1:0-3795 GCA_046049745.1 Actinomycetota bacterium
TGCACTGCAGCCGGAACAGGTCCCGCACGAAGACGCCATCTTCAACGTGTCGCGTTCCGCACTTCTCATCGCTGCACTTATCCAGAGCCCCGAACTTTTGCACGAAGCGACGGAAGACAAACTGCACCAGGAATACCGCGCCGAGGCGATGCCCGCGACGAACGAACTCGTTCACTCGCTGCGTGACGCCGGGTTCGCGGCGGTTGTGTCGGGTGCTGGTCCGTCGGTACTCGTTCTCACGGACGACCCGGTCGAGCGCAAGCGTGCGGCGGATCTCATCGACTCCATCGGAAACGACGAATGGGAGTGCCTCATGCTCGCCGTCGATTTCAAGGGTGCTACTGTTGTAGTACTGCCCGATGGCACCGAAAAATAATTCGGCGTCCGAGCAGGTTTCGCATCACACCATCGCATGCCGCTTCTTGTGGCTGGTCACGGTGGCGTGACAATCACAAGGAGTAACACCATGGAAAACGAGAACAACGACGTTGTGATCGACAACGCTGATTCGTCCGAGTCGGCACCCCGCAAGCGCGCACCGCGCCGTGCGGTCAAGAAGTCGCCTGATGCACCCATCGAGGTGACCGAAGGCGCACCCGCCGAGAAGGCTCCTCGCGCAGCGAAGGAAGCGGCCGCTGAGTCGAACGCTGACGCTCCTGCAACCGAAGGCGACGCCCCCGCAGAGGGTGGCCGTTCGCGCAGCCGTGGCCGTGGTCGCGGTCGTGGCGCCAAGAACACGGATTCGACCGATGGCGAATCGACTGAGACCAACTCGAACGATTCCGTCGACGGTGATGACAATCAGTCCGAGGGTGGCCGTGGCCGCCAGCGCAACCGCAAGCGCGGTCGCGGTCGTGACGATGACTTCGACACCGTCAGCGATGACGACGTCCTGATCCCGGTTGCCGGAATCCTTGACATCCTCGACAACTACGCTTTTGTTCGTACCGCCGGTTACCTTGCCAGCCCCGCCGACATCTACGTTGCTCTCGGTCAGGTCAAGAAGTACAACCTCCGCCGCGGAGACGCGATTGTTGGCGCGATTCGCCAGCCTCGCGACAACGACTTCCAGAACCGTCAGAAGTACAACGCACTCGCGACGATCGATTTCGTCAACGGTGCTGCTCCCGACGAGGCCGTCACGCGTGACGACTTCGCTGACCTGACCCCGATCCACGCGACCGAAGGTCTGGGACTGCACGGACGATTCGACGGTGTCAAGAAGGGCGACCGCGTTCTCGTGGACGCTCCCGCCGGCGCAACCCGCACCGCGGTCATCCGTGACCTCGCCGCCGAGATCTCGGCCAGCGCGACCGACGCCCACCTCATGGTCGTCGTGTCCGATGGCCTTCCCGAAGACGTCACCGCATTGACCCGCGGTGTTCGCGGAGAGGTCGCAGCGTCGTCGTACGATCGTCACGCGGACGAGCACGTCACCGTTGCTGAACTTGCCATCGCACGCGCCAAGCGTCTCGTCGAAAAGGGACACCACGTTGTTGTCCTCGTCGACTCGCTCACGCGCATCGCGAAGGGCCAGCTTGCTGTCATTCAGGGTTCGCGCCCGATTGGCGACGGACCGGTTGACTCGGCTGTCTTCGCTGCAACCAAGCGTCTCTTTGGCGCTGGACGCACGCTCGAAGCCGGTGGATCACTGACCGTCATCGCGACCGTTGACCACGTCTCCGACGGTTTCCCTGGAGCCATCCGCGACGAGCTGCTCGACATCGCCACCGCTGTCGTCACCCTCTAAGCCCATGTTTGAGTCGATCGAGGGACTCCTCGCGGAACATGCCCAACTCCAGTTGGATTTGGCGGATCCGTCGGTGCACGCAGACGCGGCTCGAGCGAAGAAACTGCACCGTCGTTACGCCGAACTCAACGCCATCGTGAACACTCACGAACTGTTGGAGGCGGCGCGGGACGACCTCGCGGCAGCCAAAGAGCTTGCCAAGGACGACCCGGCGTTCGCCGAGGAAGTGCCGGCGCTCGAGGCATCGATTCCGGAACTGGAAGAGAAACTTCGCCGCCTGCTGATTCCGCGTGACCCCGACGACGGTCGTGACGTCATCATGGAAATCAAGGGTGGTGAAGGTGGCGCGGAAAGCGCCCTCTTCGCGGCCGACCTCCTTCGCATGTATTCGCAGTACGCCGACAGTCGCGGTTGGCGCGTCGAGATTCTCGACCGCACCGACAGCGACCTCGGCGGACTCAAGGACGTTCAGGTCGCCATCAAGGGAAAGTCGAACGACCCGGCACAGGGCGTGTGGGCGAGCCTCAAGTACGAGGGTGGAGTTCACCGCGTGCAGCGCGTTCCCGCCACCGAAACTCAGGGCCGTATTCACACCTCCACCACGGGTGTTCTCGTCTTCCCCGAAGTTGACGAACCGGAAGAAATCGACATCAGCCCCAACGACTTGCGCATCGACGTGTTCCGTTCGGGCGGTCCCGGCGGTCAGTCCGTCAACACGACCGACTCGGCCGTTCGCATCACGCACGTTCCGACCGGAATCGTCGTATCGTGCCAGAACGAGAAGAGCCAGATCCAGAACAAGGAATCGGCGATGCGCGTTCTGCGTGCTCGACTTCTTGCACGTCAGCAGGAAGAGCGCGACGCGGTCGCCAGCGATGCTCGCAAGAGCCAGATTCGCGGGATGGACCGATCAGAGCGAATCCGAACCTACAACTTCCCTGAGAACCGCATCGCGGATCACCGCACGGGGTACAAGGCGTACAACCTTGACCAGGTGATGAACGGTGCGCTGGATCCGATCGTCGAATCGTGCATTCAGGTCGACGAAGAAGCCCAACTCAAGGCGCTGTCGGAGTAACCGTGGCGACGGTCGCCGAGGTCGTCTCCGAACTGGCCGAACGCTTCAGCCGGGCGGGAATCGCATCCGCTCTGGCGGACGCCGAACTTCTCGTCGGTTTCGTCACGGGATGGACCCGCGGCGAAGTCGCCGCCAAGGCGTTCATGGGCACCGAACTCGATTCCGAGCAGTTGGCGCGAATCGGGGCACTGGGCGATCGACGCGAATCACGCGAGCCGTTGCAGCACATTACGGGTCAAGCGCCGTTTCGGCACCTGGTCCTGGACGTCGGCCCAGGAGTATTGGTGCCGCGTCCCGAAACTGAGCTCGTCGCTCAGTGGGCAATCGATGCTCTGATGCAGGTGCCGAGCCCGTCACCGGTAGCTGTCGACCTGGGAACTGGAACCGGTGCGCTGGCGCTTGCCGTGGCGACCGAAGTCCCCCATTCGCGAGTGTTCGCTGTCGAGCGATTTGACGACGCACTGCAATGGGCGAAGCGAAACATCGATCGACTCGGTGACGACCGCGTGACGCTGGTCCAGGCGGATGCCTCCGACGCACTGACCGAACTTGACGGCACGGTTGACGTCGTCGTCACCAACCCTCCCTACATCCCCGACGCACACAAGCCGGCGGACATCGAGGTGCTGGGCTACGACCCAGAGACAGCGCTGTTCGGCGGCGACGACGGCCTTCGCGATATCCGAACGTTCATTTCCACCGCTGCCCGACTTTTGCGTCCAGGGGGAGTCCTCGTATTGGAACACGGAGACGACCAGGGAGCCGCGGTTCGCGCAATCGCCACCGAGGCGGGGTTCCGTGGCGCGACGACTCACACCGACCTTCTTCAGCGCGAACGAGCTCTCACCGCTGTGCGTTGATGGCCGATAGATAAACTGACAACGATGAGCACGACATATTCCTGCGCCGACACTGCCGAGGCGCTCACGGGCCTTCGAATGGCGCGCGGGGCAATCGGTCGTGGTCG
>JBJOQU010000147.1:0-3632 GCA_046049745.1 Actinomycetota bacterium
GCCACAGGCTCGGCGTATGAACCCTTGGCCGACGTGAATACCGGTGCGTTGTCGTGATCAATTTCGGCGAAAATGTCTGCAAAACCATCCACGCCAGCCCACGGCAATTGCACCCATTCGATTGCAGGGTGCGACTTCAGCACCTCGGCTAGTTCCGGCGCACGCTTTTCCGAGAGCCACACGAGTCCGCGCGTCTGCGACGACAGAGGTGCGACGATGCCACCGGCTTCACGAACCGCATCGACAAACAAGTCGGTCTGCATTGGCTCGACGGCGATTTCTCCCGGAATGGGAACGATTTGAGCGGACGACGCTTCCGAACCTGGCAGGTCCTTGTGCTGCCGTGGTCGATCAGGAGTAATCACGTTACGACCTGAAGCGACCGGCGTTTCTCTTCAAGCACAGCGATACGGCGTTGAATCGCTGCGAAATCGGGCGACGAATCGGGAGTCCGCTGAAGGACGCCAATTAATTCGGTGCGCTGGCGAGCAATATCGCTCTCCAACAATGCTGTCGTCAGATTGAGCACGTACTGCGCGATTCCGGACTCGGTCTTGGCGGCGTCGTCCGAAACGCGCTTGGCGGCGCTGCCGGGTGATTCGTTCGCAGGAGGCGGTGTCGACACGATTTTCACGGGAATCGACACAGTGGCAAGTTCGCCAACGAGCCCACGGAGAGATTCGTCAACACCGTCGATGATGCTGCTGACCCAATTGGGGGTTGCGAAGGACGCGAACGCGCCAACCATCGCAGTTCGAACCGCCGAAAGGGCGGGGTTGTCGAAGTGGCAAGCGACGATTTCTCCGGCGCGCTCAATCCCGACACGCTCCGGGTATTGCAACGCGACAACAAGAACATCACGCTCAAGAATCCACTGTGGGTGCTTGTCGAGCGAACGGAAGGTGACCGCATCCCCCGTTTCGCGTTCGACTTCGACGCGGACCGTCGCAGTTCCGCGCATCGCCGATTGAATATCGCCTGGCTCGACGCCAATCCACCCTGAAACGACACGGATGTAGCCGTCAATGAGGGAACGATCTTTGATCGTCGCGATGACCGGCGCGACGGCGCGCGTAGCCTGCACTCGACCTTCAACCGTGTTGAGGTCGAACCCGACCAGAGTTCGGCGAATGATGAACTCGAACAGAGGGGTTTTCGTTTCGATGATGGACCGAAGCGACTCGTCCCCGCGTTCCAGTCGCAAATCGCAAGGATCCAGACCGTCGGGAGCGACGGCGACGAACGTATTCGCCGCAAACTTCGAGTCCTCGGCAAACGCCTTGGACGCCGCCTTTTGCCCAGCCTCGTCCGGGTCAAAGGTGAAAATGACCTCGCCGCGACTGCGCTGGTCACCGGCTTCGACATCACCCAGAATTCGTCGAATCAACGACACATGGTCGGGACCGAACGCGGTCCCACAGGTCGCAACCGCGGTGGTAATGCCGGCAACGTGGCACGCCATGACGTCCGTATAGCCTTCGACGACGACCACACGACGGTCCTTGGAAATCGAACGCTTCGCGAGATCGATTCCGTACAGTGCCTTCGCCTTGTGATACACCGAGGTTTCCGCCGTGTTGAGATACTTCGGGCCCTGGTCGTCGTCACGTAGTCGGCGCGCACCGAAACCGATTGTTGCGCCGGTGACATCGCGGATCGGCCAGATCAATCGTCCTCGGAAGCGGTCATAAATGCCTCGGTCACCGCGTGAAACGAGACCGGCAGCCTCAAGTTCCTCTTCAGTGAATTTCTTTGACTTGAGGTGCTTGATGAGAGCGTCGTACGAGTTTGGCCCAAAACCAACCCGGAAATAGTCGCATGCCGCGCGGTCGAACCCGCGACCGGTCAAGAAATCTTGGCCGAGCCGAGCTTCAGGAGTCGCGAGCTGATCGACGAAGAACTGTTCCGCGGCCGCATTGGCCTCGAGGATGCGGGCGCGTTGGCTGACATCCCGCTCCGGTCCCCCGTCCTCGTAGGTGAGCTGGAACCCGACCTGAGCGGCGAGCTTTTCGACAGCTTCATAGAACGACAAGTGGTCGATCTTTTCGAGGAAGGTGAAGACGTCGCCCTTTTCACCACACCCGAAACAGTTGAAGTAGGACGAATTGGGACGCACATGGAAACTGGGAGACTTTTCGTCGTGGAAGGGGCACAACCCCTTGCTGGAATCGACGCCTGCGCGCTTGAGTGCGACATATTGACCGACGACATCGGCGATGTTGACGCGCTGTCGAACCTCGTCTATGTCCGCTCGTCGAATTCGTCCCGCCACGTGAACAGTCTACGACTGGCCACCCCGATGGTTTAGGTGCAGAGTCGTTCGTGCCAGGCCAAGGCGGACTGGTCGGTCAGTGACGCGACCTGGTCGATGACGGCACGCATCTGGGCATCTTCGGTCTGGGCCGACGTGAAATCGTCAGCGAATCCGCGTTCCATCGCGGATGGACCGAGACGAACGATGGCGTTGCACAGGTCGGTGAGCACCTCGCGCTGGTGTGCGTAAATCGGACGACGGGATTCGCTTGACATGACGTTCGCCGCCACGATTCCCTTGAGGACGGCAATCTCAGCACGGGTTTCGCGGGGAACAATGACATCCGCGCCGAATCTGGCCAACGACGGTTGCGCGGCGTGCTCGCGCGTGGCATTCGTTGCGCTGGCGGCGAACCGTCCGATGAGTGTCGAAGTCAAGTTCTTGAGTCGGGCCATATCGGCACGGCTTCCGTCCCACGTTTCAATCCAGTTCGACAGTCCGTCCAGGCGATCGAACGCGGCGATGAGTTCGTCGTGCGACAACTCGCCACCGATCCACTCGACCATCGAATCGACGAGGTCGTCGTGGTTGACGCGCGACGACAGCGCCAGCACATCGATGTACCCGTTGACGATGGCGTCCTCGAAGTCGTGTACCGAGTATCCGATGTCGTCGGACAAGTCCATGACTTGGGCTTCGATGCAGAGTCGGCGGTCGGGTGCGCCTTGTCGAACCCATTCGAAAATGTCAGCGTCGACCGCGTACACACCGAACTTGTTGCGGCCACCACCGGCTTCGAGCACACCTGCGTCGCTGGTCCACGGGTACTTGCAGGACGCGTCGAGGCTGGCGCGAGTCAAGTTCAAACCGTACGAGCGGCCGTTCGCCGCAAACACCTTGGGTTCGATGAACGTGAGTAGACGCAAGGTCTGCGCGTTGCCCTCGAAGCCACCCCACGGAAGAGCCCATTCGTTGAGCCCCTTTTCACCGTTGTGTCCGAACGGCGGGTGACCCAAATCGTGGGCGAGACAAGCCGTGTCGACGAGGTCGGGGTCGAGCCCCAGAGCTTGCCCGATCTCGCGGCCGACCTGGGCTACTTCGAGCGAGTGCGTCAAGCGATTGCGGGCGAAGTCGAGTCCCGCAGTCGGTGACAAAACCTGGGTCTTTGCGGCAAGTCGGCGAAGCGCACTGGAGTGAAGCAAGCGGCCACGGTCACGGGCGAAATCGGACCGTTCGCCCTTCTCTCCCTCGGAAAAGGCACGTTCACGGTCGTGTGCGGTGTACTGATCAACCACCGCTCGGCCCCGATTCGGTGTCGACGAGATCGGCCATGTCGTGACCGGTCACCTCGCGTGAGTCGAGCCATCCGTCCGGCAAC
>JBJOQU010000148.1:0-2539 GCA_046049745.1 Actinomycetota bacterium
GCGAGGAGCTTCGACGCAACCTTGGTCGACGGAGCGTCGATGCCGGCAAACGCCGACGTGACGTGAACGCGGTCCGCGCGAGCGCGATCCGAGAGGGCTCCGTTGAGTGCGGCGGCAATCATCTTCTTGGGGGTGCGCTGCGAGTAGTCACGCGGGGTCGGGCCGTGAACGACTCCACCACCGCGGTGCTCGGGTGCACGAACGGAACCCTGACGCGCGCGACCGGTTCCCTTCTGCTTGAACGGCTTGCGACCAGCACCGGAAACTTCTCCACGGTTCTTGGTCTTGTGCGTGCCCTGACGAGCAGCTGCGAGCTGGGCGACGACAACCTGGTGAATGAGGTGGACGTTGACATCCGCTGCGAAGACCGCGGCGGGAAGTTCAACGGCACCGGTCTTCTTGCCGGCTGCGTCAACGATGGATACCTGCGACATGGTCTTTAGGCTCCCTTCACTGCGTTGCGAACGAAGACGAGGCGACCGGCAGCACCGGGGACCGCGCCCTTGATGAGGAGGAGACCGCGCTCGGCATCAACTGCGTGAACCGAGAGGTTGAGAACGGTCACGCGGTCGCCACCCATACGACCAGCCATGCGCATGCCCTTGAAGACACGCGACGGGGTCGACGAAGCACCGATCGAACCGGGCTTGCGGTGGTTGCGGTGCGAACCGTGCGAAGCGGAAACACCCTTGAAGTTGTGGCGCTTCATAACACCGGCGAAACCCTTACCCTTCGACGTTCCGACGACGTCAATGGCGTCTCCGGCTTCGAAGAGTTCGGCGGTCAGTTCCTGACCAACGGTGTAGTTAGCGGTGTCAGCGGTACGGATCTCCGTAACGTGACGGCGAGGGGTAACGCCTGCCTTCTCGTAGTGGCCTGCGAGGGGCTTGGTTACCTTGCGGGGGTCGATGGCGCCTGCGGCGACCTGTACGGCCTCGTAACCGTCAACCTCGAGGGTACGGATCTGCGTAACCACGTTGGGGCTAACGGCAACAACGGTAACGGGAACAAACTTGTTGTTCGCGTCCCAGGCCTGGGTCATTCCGAGCTTGACGCCCAAGAGACCCTTGGTGTTCTTCACCTTCGTCATTCGGATGTCCTTTAGAGCTTGATTTCGATGGAAACGTCTTCGGGCAGGTCGAGACGCATCAGCGAGTCGACTGCCTTGGGAGTCGGGTCGATGATGTCAATGAGACGCTTGTGGGTACGCTTCTCAAAGTGCTCGCGGCTGTCCTTGTACTTGTGAGGGGAGCGGATGACAGCAATGACATCCTTCTCCGTGGGAAGCGGCACGGGGCCAACCACCGTCGCACCCGCACGGGTAACGGTGTCAACGATCTTGCGTGCCGAGGCGTCAAGTCCGGCGTGGTCGTATGACTTCAGCCGAATGCGGATTTTCTGTCCCGCCATGATCCATCCTTTGGGTTATTCCCGGACTGTTTGTCCGTGAGACTTTGTGCTTGCGCACCACTGTTCTTCTATCAACGAGCCCAACCGTCACGCGAGTAAACCCGCGAGCAGTAAGCCGTGTTGTCTGCCGGCGGACTAGGGATAGATCCCTATTCACTTCCAGGCAGTGAGCACCACGACATGGCGGTGCGTATACAACTTCACTACTCTCTCATAAGCCGTGCATTTGTGCAACTCGGGCGTGTCGTGTAAACGAGTAGGCTTGTGTCACATTCAACTCGTGCTCGGAGGTACGCGCCATGGCTCAAAACAGCTCTTACGGATGCGCGTCGTTCTTGTTGGACGTGACGCTGTCAGTCCTCACCGGCGGACTGTGGTTAATCTGGATTTTCGTGCGCGAGATGCGTCGCCGCTAGTCCATTCGCCGCGATTGTCGCGCGCGGTTATGCAGGTGGCTATTTTTCGGCGTGCAGGTAGACGGTTGCGAACTGCTGTTCATTCACTGCCCGGTCAAGAATGCCACTGAACTCTGGCCGGAATGGAGCATCAAAGAAGCCAACGAGAATCCGATACGGTTCGCTGCGACGTGACAGTTTTTCCGCAACTCGTTCGCGTTGTTCGCGATCGACGCCGTTCCACTGACACCAAAATTTCCTGTGGCATATTTCTAGCTGATCGGCGTTTTCGGCGAAACGTTCTTCCCGAAAGTTCAGTGCGAACGCAATGAATACTTCGAGGTGGTTGTCGCCGATGAAGTCAACAAGAAGATCGCCAAGCCGTTCGTCGTCGAGATCTTTACCCCAATAGGTGAGTCGACCGAAGTCATCGGGAACAGAATCGTCGGGGACGCTTCCAAAGACTTCACCGTTCGAGAGTCTGAGGACTTGCTGGCCGCTCCAATATCCACCGTTGACCGCAACACCGGGTGCCACCTGGCAGGCGGTGTCGAGGATGTATTCGCCACCTGGCCCGCCAGTGTCCTGCCAAAACTCGAGGATTTCGGCATTACTTAATTGGTGCCCGGGGATGCGCGGATAATTCATCGACTTCAGTTTATGTGGGGGAACAAAAACGTGGGGCCCGGCCGAAGCCGAGCCCCACGCAAAGGTAGTCGAAGACTACTTCTTGA
>JBJOQU010000149.1:0-9155 GCA_046049745.1 Actinomycetota bacterium
CTGCACGGAAAAACTGAGGGTGGGCAACCCCGAACGAGGATGCCCACCCTTGAGCTTTGTTTCCGAGGGCGGAAGCAGAAGGCGCACTAGGCGACCAGTTCCGCCTGGCTGGCGACGACCATGACGATGTTGTGTTCGACCGAGAGGAACCCTCCGTCAGCCTTCGCCAGGATCACGCCGCTATCAGCAGTGTGGATACGGACCTCGCCGGCCGAGAGCACTCCGAGGAGCGGCTCGTGACCGGGGAGGATTCCCAACTCACCCTCAGTGGTGCGAGCGACCAGCATGGTCGCCTGTCCCGCCCAGACCTCGCGGTCTGCGGCGACGACGTGCACCTCGAGTGACGATGACGACATGATTTAGCCGTTTTCCTTCTGAATCTGTGCCCACTTCTCTTCGACGTCGGTGATTGCACCGACGTTGAAGAACGCCTGCTCGGCGACGTGGTCGAATTCACCCTTGGCAATGGCGTCAAACGACTCGATCGTGTCCTTGAGAGGAACGGTCGAACCCTCAACACCGGTGAACTTCTTCGCCATGTAGGTGTTCTGCGAGAGGAACTGCTGGATCCGACGTGCGCGCGAGACGGTGATCTTGTCTTCTTCAGAAAGTTCGTCAACACCGAGGATCGCGATGATCTCCTGGAGTTCCTTGTTCTTCTGGAGGATCTGCTTGACCGTCGTGGCGACGCGGTAGTGGTCGGCACCGATGAATCGAGGGTCGAGAATACGACTCGTCGAGGTTAGCGGGTCAACGGCGGGGTACAGACCCTTCGACGCGATTTCACGGGAAAGTTCCGTGGTGGCGTCGAGGTGGGCGAAGGTGGTTGCCGGCGCCGGGTCGGTGTAGTCGTCAGCGGGGACGTAGATCGCCTGCAGCGAGGTAATCGAGTGTCCACGGGTCGAAGTGATGCGCTCCTGAAGGATACCCATCTCGTCGGCAAGGTTCGGCTGGTAACCAACGGCCGAGGGCATACGACCGAGAAGCGTCGACACCTCGGAACCGGCCTGCGTGAATCGGAAGATGTTGTCGATGAAGAGCAGAACGTCCTGCTTCTGAACGTCACGGAAATACTCCGCCATGGTCAGTGCCGACAGGGCGACGCGAAGACGCGTTCCCGGCGGCTCATCCATCTGGCCGAAGACAAGTGCGGTTTTGTCGAAGACGCCCGCTTCTTCCATTTCGTGGATGAGGTCATTACCTTCACGGGTGCGCTCACCGACACCGGCGAACACCGACACACCACCGTGGTCCTGCGCAACGCGCTGGATCATTTCCTGGATCAGAACGGTCTTACCGACACCGGCACCACCGAACAGACCAATCTTTCCACCCTGGACGTAGGGGGTCAGGAGGTCGATGACCTTGATACCGGTCTCAAAGAGCTGAGTCTTCGACTCGAGCTGGTCGAACGCCGGGGGCTTGCGGTGAATCGGCCAGCGCTCCTTGATTTCGACCTTCTTCTTGGGGTCTCCGTTGAGGATCTCACCGAGAACGTTGAAAACCTTGCCCTTGGTGACGTCTCCGACGGGCACCGAGATGGGTGCACCGGTGTCGGACACTTCCTGCCCGCGGACTAGTCCGTCAGTCGGCTTGAGAGCGATCGCACGGACCAAGTCGTCACCGAGGTGCTGTGCGACCTCGAGGGTCAACACGATCTCGACGCCGTCCAGCGTGTACGTGGTCTGCAGTGCGTTGTAGATGTCGGGAATCGCATCGTGCGGGAACTCGATGTCAACAACGGGTCCGGTGACACGCGCGATACGTCCAATCGCAGTCGTGGTCTTCGTGGCCATGATCGTCCTTCTTGTCGGTTGTTACTTTGCCGAGACCAGGGCGTCGGCGCCGCCGACGATCTCGGAAATTTGCTGGGTGATTTCGGATTGACGCGCGTTGTTCGCGAGTCGGGTGTAGTTCTGGATGAGCTTGTCGGCGTTGTCCGTAGCGCTCTTCATCGCCTTCTGGCGTGCGGCGTGCTCAGCGGCAGCCGACGACAACATGGCGGCGAAGATGCGGTTCTCGATGAACACCGGGAGGAGCTTGTCGAGAACTTCGAAGCCATGAGGTTCGAATTCGTAGAGCGGAAGAATTTCCGAACCGGTCGGGATGGGCTCGTCCGCGTCGGCTTCGACGACCTCGAGGGGCAGGAGTCGGAGTACCGACGGAACCTGCGAGACGAGGTTGACGAAACGGTTGTACACGAGGTGAATCTCGTCGACTCCGCCTTCGTCGTACGACTTGAGGAAGTGAGCGATGACGGCTTCAGAGATTTCCTGAGCGGTTTCGACCTCGGGACGGTCGGTTCCACCGATCCAGTCACGTTCCCACTTGCGCTGACGGAACGAGAAGTAGCTGACGGACTTGCGACCGACGAGGTAGTACACAACCTCTTTGCCTTCGTTCGACAACTTCTCGGCGAGTTCGCCGACCTCACGCAGGACCTGCGACGAGAACGCACCGGCGAGACCGCGGTCAGACGTGAACACGACGACCGCTGCGCGACGAGGAGTCTCGGTCTGCGTCGTCAACGGGTGGTCAACATTCGACCCGACGGCGACGGCAGTGACGGCACGCGTCAGAGCCTTCGTGTACGGGGCGGCCGAGTTCATGCGCGTCTGAGCCTTCTGAATTCGCGACGCCGAGATGAGTTCCATCGCACGCGTGATCTTCTTCGTGGTCTGTGCCGACTTAATCTTCTGTCGGTAGATGCGAAGTTGCGCTCCCATGGTTCTCCTCCTCTCGGTCTATCGCTGAATTACTTGCGCTTGCGGGGCTTGACGATTTTGGCCTGTTCGACGTCGGCGTCAGCCATCGCGTCGAACTCTTCCTTGCCAGCCTTGACTCCGCCGTTCTTTCCGCCCTGGAATGCGGCGATGAACTTGTCAACGGCCGTGTCGAGGTCGGATTCGGTCTTGTCGTCAAGAACGTTCGTCTCGCGCAGGGTGTCGAGGATCTTGGTGTTGCGACGAAGGTGCTCGAGGAGCTCCTTCTCGAAACGAAGAACGTCGGTGACCTCGATCGAGTCGAGCTTGCCCTTAGTTCCGGCCCAGATCGAGACGACCTGCTCCTCGACGGGGTACGGCGAGTACTGCGGCTGGCGCAGAAGTTCGGTCAAACGTGCACCACGTGCGAGCTGGCGGCGGCTGGCGGCGTCGAGGTCTGAGGCGAACATTGCGAACGCTTCGAGCGAACGGTACTGAGCCAGTTCGAGCTTCAACGTTCCCGAAACCTTCTTGATCGACTTGACCTGAGCGTCACCACCAACACGCGACACCGAGATTCCGACGTCGACTGCGGGGCGCTGGTTGGCGTTGAACAGGTCGGACTGAAGGAAGATCTGTCCGTCGGTGATCGAGATGACGTTGGTCGGGATGTACGCCGAGACGTCGTTAGCCTTGGTCTCGATGATCGGGAGACCCGTCATCGAACCGGCACCGAGTTCGTCCGAGAGCTTGGCGCAACGCTCAAGCAGACGCGAGTGCAAGTAGAAAACGTCACCGGGGTACGCCTCACGTCCCGGCGGACGACGAAGAAGCAGCGATACGGCACGGTAGGCCTCGGCCTGCTTCGACAGGTCATCGAAGATGATGAGGACGTGCTTGCCCGAGTACATCCAGTGCTGGCCGATTGCCGAGCCGGTGTAGGGGGCGAGGTACTTGAAGCCCGCGGGGTCCGATGCAGGAGCGGCGACGATTGTCGTGTACTCCATTGCGCCGGCTTCTTCCAAGGCGCCCTTGACTGCGGCAATGGTCGAACCCTTCTGACCAATTGCAACGTAGATGCAGCGAACCTGCTTGTTGGTGTCTCCCGACTCCCAGTTCGCCTTCTGGTTGATGATCGTGTCAACGGCGATGGCGGTCTTACCCGTCTGACGGTCACCGATGATGAGCTGACGCTGTCCGCGGCCGACGGGGATCATGGCGTCAATTGCCTTGATTCCGGTCTGAAGCGGTTCGTGAACCGACTTACGAGCCATAACACCGGGAGCCTGGAGCTCGAGGGCGCGGCGACCTTCAGCCTTGATGGTGCCCAGTCCGTCGATGGGGTTTCCGAGCGGGTCAACAACGCGACCGAGGTAGCCTTCGCCGACGGGGACCGAGAGAACCTCGCCCGTGCGGGAAACTTCCTGGCCTGCCTGGACTCCGGTGAATTCACCGAGGATGACGGTACCGATCTCGTCCTCGTCGAGGTTGAGGGCGAGACCAAGAGTTCCGTCCTCGAACTTGATGAGTTCGTTGGCCATAACGCCGGGGAGTCCGTCAACGTGCGCGATACCGTCACCGGCGTCGATCACGTGACCAACTTCCTTTGCGCTCGACTTCGACGGCTCGTACGACTTTGCGAAGTCGCCAAGCGCCTTGCGGATGTCGTCCGGGTTGATAGTGAGTTCAGCCATGGTTTTTCCCTTTGTGCGGCGGGCGCTAGCCCGCGAGTTTCGAGGAGAGTTCTGTGAGGCGCGAACGGATGCTCGCGTCGATGGTGTCGTTTCCGACCTGGATGGTAAATCCGCCGAGAATTTCCGCATCGACAATTTCGTCGATGTGGTGTTCACGGTTGTAACGCTTCGAGAGGATGCCGAGCACGCGGTCACGCTGTCCACCGTCGAGCGCTTGTGAGACGGTCACGACGGCGACGCCCTTGCCACGCTGGTCGGCGACGAGCACCTCGGCGTGGGCCAGCAAAGTGCGGATGCGACGTCCGCGCGGTGCGCTGACGAGGTGTCCGACAATCGCAGTTGACGACTCGCTCAGTCCCTTGAGGACGCTGGCGACAAGTTTCGTCTTTGCTTCGGCAGAACCGCGCTTCGAGTTGAGCGACAGTTCCAGTTCGTTGTGGGCCGCAACGGCACGTCCCACGGCGAACAATTCGGCCTCGATGTCGTCCTTCGACGATTGTGCGATGACGCGGATGCCGATCTCTTCAATACCGTCGAGAAGTTCGCTGGCAGACGACCATGTCTGTCCAACGATGTCCTTCAACAGTGCTTGAGCCGAGGAATCGAGTTTCCCGAGAACACCGGCGACGAGAGCACCCTTGGCGGATGCGTCGGCGACGCGGTTCGAGAGAGCACCACGCAGTGCCGGCGAGTTGCCGATTGCACGACCAGCGTCAAGCAGAGCGACACCGGTCGCAACGCTCAGTCCGCTCGCCTTTGCGACCGCAGCCTTAGCAGCGGTCAGCGCAACGCGTGATGCACTTCCCATTTACTTGCTCTTCTCGTTCTTTTCGATGTCCGCGAGGAAACGGTCAACGATTGCCGACGACGACTTCGAGTCCTTCACCTGGTCACCAATGACGCGACCGGCAAGGTCGAGAGCCAACTGGCCGACCTCGGAACGGAGCGACTGGATCGCGGCAAGACGTTCGGCCTCGATCTGCTGGTGGGCCTTGGCCGCAATGGCCGCGGCGTCTGCAGACGCCTGGTCCTTCAGCTCGGCAAGGATGATCGCACCTTCGGCGCGGGCCTTTTCCTTGATGTCCGATGCTTCGGCGCGGGCTTCAGCAAGAAGCGCGTTGTACTTCTCGAGCGCTTCGGCGGCTTCCTTCTGTGCCGACTCGGCCTGTGCGATGCCGCCCTCGATCTTCTCGGCGCGTGCGTCGAGCGTCTCTTGCATCTTCGGGAGGATGACCTTCCAGAAGAAGAAGAGAACGATCGAGAACGGGACGATCGACCAGACGATGTCGTAGATCTCTGGGAGGAGGGGGTTCTTGACCGCTTCAGTTTCCGCGGCGGCCGACGCCCACACGAGTACGTGCTGCATGGCGAGTCCTTAGGGAAGGGTTAGACGAAGATGAAGCCGGTAGCGATACCAACGAAGGCGAGTGCTTCGGTGAATGCGATACCGATGTACATGAGGACGGTGAGACGTCCCTGAAGTTCGGGCTGACGAGCAACCGACTCGATCGTCTTTCCGACGACGATACCCACGCCGATGGCGGGTCCGATGGCTGCGAGACCGTAGCCGACGGTTGCAATGTTTCCCGTGATCTCTGCGAGAACCATGGTGTTTCCTTCCGTTGTTGACCCGGTTGGGTCAGGTTGTGGTTAGTGCTCTTCCGCCAGCGCGAGCTGGAGGTAGACGGCGGTCAAGAGGGTGAAAACGTAGGCCTGAAGTACAGCGACCAGGATTTCAAAGAGCGAGAAAGCGATTCCGAAAGCGAGGGTTCCGGCACCGAAGATGTAGCCGAACCACTGGCCAAAGCCGAGGAAGAAGAAGTGGGTCGCCGAGAAGAGCAGCACCAACAAGAGGTGGCCGACAATCATGTTCATGAGAAGTCGAAGAGTCAGGGTGACCGGACGAAGCACGAACGTGGACAAGAGTTCGATTGGCGTGACGACGATGTAGAACGCCTTGGGGACTCCGGGCGGGAAAAGCGCGTTGCGCAAGAAGGCACCGGGGTGCTTCTTGAGACCCGCGTAAATGAAGGTGACGTACGACGCAATCGCGAGGACAAGCGGAATTCCGATGACCGACGAACCGGCGATGTTGAACCCGGGCACGATTCCCGTGATGTTGAGGAACAAGACGAGGAAGAAGATTGTGGTGAGGATCGGAAGGAAACGGCGTCCGTCTTTCTTGCCCAGCAGGTCCTCGGCGATGTTGACGCGAACGAGGTCGAGAGCCATTTCGAGGAGTGCCTGGAAACGGCCGGGAACGATCTTCATGTTGCGCGTTCCGAGCCAGAAGATGACGACAAGAAGCGTGACCATGATCATGCGGATGATCATGATGCGGTTCATCGCGAACGGCGTACCTTCGAACAGCACGATGTCGGGGAAAAATTCGGAGATGGACGGAGCGTGGAATTCAACGCCTGCACTGAGAACGAGGCTCGACAGTCCGTTCAGCAAAGCGTTCTCCTTGGCTCGAGCGCGGGATTACTCACCGCGCAGGGCATCACTTCTAAGACCCTATCATGTCGACGACCGGCACACGAGCCCTCGACACGGCGATAACGTCACTCACGAGCGCCCCGATTACCGCGGCAATGACGCTGCTGAGTGCGATGACAGGGTTGATTTCTGCGACGTTCCTGATAACGAAAATGGCGACAAGAAACAGGACGAATTTGAGCAGCCATGCGCCCAGAACAGTGATGAAGAAGGCGCCGGAGGCGATGGACCCGCCCGAAAATTTCTGACCGAGCAGAATCGAGCCGGCGGTGACACCCATGAAGACGAACGCGATCAGCGCGCCGAGCAGCGCGCTGACGACACCGGTCATGCCGTCAACCTGGTAGCCGATGACTCCGCCGACAATTCCGATTCCCGCGGTGATGAGTGCACCCAACAAAAGTGCGGATCGAAGAGCTTTGTTGGCAAGCTGAACGGCGGTTGTCACAGGGCCTTCTCCTTCGTCGATGGCGACTTATTCTTGCGCGCAAGGGGTGCGAGCGTGAGATATGTGGTGACCAGGAACCCGGCAAGCACGATTCCTGCGGCGACGCTGGCGCGGACGAACATGAACAGCAGAGCCCCGACAGAGGCCACGGTTGTCCACGCGTAAAGGACGAGCACGGCGCGTAGGTGCGAGTGCCCCATGTCGAGCAGTCGGTGGTGCAGGTGCTTGCGGTCCGCGGTGAACGGCGACTTTCCGTTGAGCAATCGCCTGGTAACCGCCATTCCGAAGTCCAACAACGGAATGAGCAGGACTGCGAGCGGGATAACGAGTGGAATGAAGGCGGGAATGAACTGCTTGGGGTCGACAGTTCCCGGGTCGACCTGTCCCGTGACGGAGATGGTCGAACCGGCCATGATCAGACCGATGACGAGCGCGCCGGAGTCCCCCATGAACATCTTTGCCGGGTAGGCGTTGACGGGCAGGAACCCAATCAGAGCGCCACACAGTGACGCCGTCAGCAAAGTCGCCAGGTTGAAGTAGTTCTGGTGCCCGGGTCCGATAGCCAGGATGTATGAGTAGATGAAAAACACCGTTCCCGCGATGAGCGAGACGCCAGCGACAAGCCCATCCAAGCCGTCGATGAAGTTGACCGCGTTCATCACCAGGACGACGGCAAAAACGGTGAGAATGAGCGACATCGTCGGCGACAACAGGATGATTCCACCGAACGGCAGGCTGACAATCTGAATTCCCGACCACGCCATCACGCCGGCAGCGATCAGTTGGGCGCCCAGTTTCGTCAGCCAGTCAATGTCGTACAGGTCGTCGAGGATTCCGACAATCGCCATGAGAGCTATTGCGATCGACATGCCAATGACGGGCATTGGGTCAACAAACACTCGGTCAAATGCGGGAAGGACTGTGGCGAGTGCGAACGCAGCACCAACACCGAGGACGATGGCGACTCCGCCGAGTCGCGG
The DNA here is from genome assembly GCA_046049745.1 of Actinomycetota bacterium. Classification (GTDB taxonomy): domain Bacteria; phylum Actinomycetota; class Actinomycetes; order Actinomycetales; family Microbacteriaceae; genus MWH-TA3. Next base: position 8,324 of record JBJOQU010000149.1, read on the forward strand.
GGTCGGGGTCGTGTGGACGTCGCGCTCGCGGATGCCGGGATAAATCTTGTACTTGTGGCTGAGTCGCAACATCACCTGCGAAGCGGCAAAACTGACGATGGCCGAAATCAATCCGACATAGATATAGTTCACGAATCGTCCTCGGCGATCTGTCCAAGGACGTCGCGAATCGCGTCACGCGAGATGACTCCGTCGCGCAGGATGCGGACAGGCTTGCCCGTTACCGTCGGCGTGCAGTCGACAATGGTCGACCCCGAACGGCTATCCGAGGCTGAACCGCCGTCAAGATAAACATCGATGCTATCGCCCAGTTGCTCTTCGGCTTCCGCAACGGTGAGCGCGGCGGGCTCGCCGGTGCGATTGGCGCTGGATACGGCGAGCGGACCGGTCTCGCGAAGAAGTTCAAGTGCAATGGAGTTGTTGGGCATGCGAACGGCGACCGTGTCGTTCGTGTCCCCTAGGTCCCACGTCCGTGTCGCGCGCGCGGGGACAACGATGGTTAGTCCGCCAGGCCAGAATGCCTCGGCAAGCTTTGTCATTTCCAGGGTGATGGTTTCCGCCAACGCGCCAAGCGTCTCGATACCGCCAATGAGAACGGGCGGCGGTGACTGGCGTCCGCGGCCCTTCGCGTCAAGCAACGCCTGCACGGCGGTCGCATTGAACGCGTCGGCTGCGACTCCGTAAACGGTGTCGGTCGGAATGACGACGAGGCGACCACGACCGATTGCCCCGCGCGCCATTCGAAGGCCCGTGAGCGCCTCGGCAGTGTCGGCGCAGGAATATGTCGTGCTCATCGTTGTCAGTTTATCTATCGGCCATCAACGCACAGCGG
>JBJOQU010000150.1:0-4699 GCA_046049745.1 Actinomycetota bacterium
TGCCCTTGTCCCACCAGGTGAGGCCGGGGAACTGGAAGATCGGCAGCGAAGCTGCGTCACCCCAGAGTTCGGCTTCGACGTTGGTGAGGAGCTCGGCCTGCTTGGCAGGGTCAAGCTCGGTCTCGACGGCCGAGAGGTTCTCGTCAACGACGGGGTTCGCGTAGTCCTGGAAGTTGGACGGCTTACCCGTTCCATACATCTGGTCGTTACCCGTCACTGCGAGGCTCGACGAGCTCCATGCGAAGATAACCGCGTCGTGCGGGTTGATCTCGAAGAGGCTCGGGTCGGTGAACTCCCAGTTCGGTTCCGACGTGTCAATCACGTTGAAGCCGGACTGCAGGGCGTTTGCCTGGATGAGTTCGAATTCCTGACCACGACGGACGTTGCCCTCGGGGTACCAGAACTTGACGTCGATCGGCGTCGAGACGCCAGCCGATGCGAGGAGTTCCTTGGCCTTGGTGACGCGGTCTGCGTCGCTTCCACCGAAGAAGTCCGAACCGTTTCCGGCGACGATCGTGTCGTAGTTGGGCGATCCGGGGATAGCCAACAGCGAGTTACGAAGGACGGCGTTCGGGTTGAGCGGCTTGATGATCGTTTCGAGGATCTGGTCGCGCGGTACCGACAGCAAGAATGCCTGTCGAACTGCGAGAGCCTTGGCCTCGTCGCCACCGTAGGTCGCGGGGTCGAACGGTCCACCGTTGTTGAAGGTCAGGTCAACGTGCTCGAATGCGGCTTCGTCGCCACCGGTGTAGTCACCGTTTGCGAGAGCCGAGACGAGTGCGAGGAGGTCAGCCGTGGGCTGTCCCGATGCAACCTGAACGTCACCGTTGTCGACAGCCTGAACAGCAGCGGTCGGGTCACCGATTTCGCGGATGGTGATGCGTTCGTACTTCGGCGAGGGGCCCCAGGTGTAGAGCTCGTTCGCAACGAGAGTGACGTGGTCATCAGCAACAACTTCCTCGACACGGTATGCACCGTTCGAAAGGAAGACGTTCTTCTTTGCACCTTCGGTCGGGTCAGTGTCCGCAGCAGTTGCGTCGGTGACCTGGTATCCGGTGTTCCACACGTCGGCGACCTTCTGCAGCCATTCGGTGTCACCGTTGGTGACAGCGTCGATGAACTGCTTCTTGGCCTCGGCGGGGTCAGTGATTTCCGGGTAGGCCATCATGACGGTTCCGTGAGCCGAGACGCCAACTCCGAAGTTGATCTCCCAGTCGACGTATGCCTTGTCGTACGAGAACTCGAGCGTACGGCCGTTAACGGTCGGAAGCGTCGAAGCAAGGTCGTCACGAGGGGCTGCGTGCTGGAACAGGTACGAGTCGTCAGCGTTCTTGAAGTAACCGAATCCGGTCACCCACGAGAGCAGCATGTCGGCACCGTCAACGGCGACGCCGTCCGACCACTTAACAGCGTCGTTCACCGTGTACTTGATGGTGAGCGGCTCGTCGCTGGTCTTCTCGTACGCGCCAAACTCTTCACTCTTGAGGAGCGCAGGGGTGTTGTCGTAGTAGTTGAAGCCCGAGTTCGAAACGTACGAGGGCAGCAGGTTGGCAACGTTGTTACCACTGGCCGACGACGGGTTGAACTCCGAGGCGATGTCATTCCAGGCGACCGTGATGGACGTTCCTTCGATGACCTCGGACTGGTACGGCAATGCACAGCCGGAGAGAACAAGCGCGCTCGCTCCGAGTACAGCTGCCGAAGCGATAATTCGCTTGGTTTTCACTGTTTACCTCCTTGGCGGCGTGTTTTGTTCTGTCACCGAGAAAGTGACACACGCCATGGTTAACAGTCAGACTATTCCCGATAGCGTGAGGGTACTCACACAAACGGATACAGTTCGGTAACGAAAAGTAACGAGCAATTCTGGTTTCGCGACGAATGGGGTGGCGCAATGACTCGAACACGGTGGGAAATCGTCGTCGTTTTACTGTTGTCCTACGGGATGTCCGCGCTGTACGGCGTCGTGGGAATTGCCGATCGACTGACCCGAACCCAAACGCTGAGCCAGCAGACAGCAACGATCAATCGACCGCTCGCGACACAAGAACTCTTCGACCTGCTGTATCAATTGCTCGGTGTCCTTTCGGGCTTTGCGCCCGTTGCGCTGGTGGTGTGGCTCGTGTGGCGAGAGCGCGCTCCGCGCCTTGGGGTCATTGGGCTCGGGTGGGCGCCGGGGCAACGAAAGCTCGGCAAAGAGCTGGGCATGGGTCTTGTGTTTGCCGCGGCGATCGGAATCCCAGGAATCGGCGTCTACCTCGGCGCGCGCGCCCTAGACCTGGGCGTGACGGTAGTACCAACCGCTCTCGACACTCACTGGTGGACCGTCCCGGTCCTGATCCTGTGGGCCTTGCGCGCTGGAATTGGCGAAGAGGTCATCGTTGTTGGCTACCTGTTTGACCGTCTGAAGGCCATCGGCTGGTCCCCGTGGGTCATTGTCGTCAGCGCAGCGTTGCTGCGCGGGACGTACCACCTGTATCAAGGCTTCGGCGGGTTTGTCGGCAACATCGCGATGGGGCTCATCTTTGGTGCGCTGTACATGTGGAAGGGCCGACTTCTGCCCCTCATCACGGCACACGTCATCATCGACACCGTCGCATTCGTCGGCTACCCGCTCGCGGTGATCTGGTTCCCCGGCGTCTTCGCCTAGTCGGCGAAGGCTGACGGGTCAGGGCAGGCGCACGCAAGATTACGGTCGCCGTATGCACCGTCAACGCGTCGAACCGGCGGCCAATACTTGCCGTGGTCGACGTGTCCGGCACTCGATTCAAGACCGCGCCACGGGTAAGCGGCAACCTCACGTGAATACGCGTGGTCCCACTCGCCCACCAAGAGCGACTGCGCGGTGTGCGGTGCGTTGACAAGCGGGTTGTCGTCCGCCGGCCATTCGCCGCGTCCTACGGCATCGGCTTCGCGCTTGATGCCGATCATCGCTTCGATGAATCGGTCGATTTCGACGAGGTCTTCTGACTCGGTTGGCTCGACCATGAGAGTTCCCGGGACCGGGAACGACATCGTCGGAGCGTGGAAGCCGTAGTCAACAAGTCGCTTGGCGACATCATCAACCGTGACGCCGGTTTCTGCCGTGAGCGGTCGAAGATCGAGGATGCACTCGTGAGCGACGAGACCGTTCTCGCCCGAGTACAACACGGGGTAGTGCTCGCGAAGTCGCGCGGCAACGTAGTTTGCGGCCAAAACCGCGGATGCGGTTGCGTTGCGAAGACCGTCTGAGCCCAACATGCGCACATACGCCCACGAAATCGGGAGAATGCTCGGGCTTCCAAACGGTGACGCCGTGACGGGGCCGCCAGCGTGAACGAATGGACCGGGCTCTCCCGTTTCTGAATCGAATGCCGGGTGGTTGACCGATTGCGCCATTGGGTGACCCGGAAGGAACGGTGCAAGGTGCGCTTTCGCAGCGACGGGACCGACTCCGGGACCGCCACCACCGTGCGGGATGGCGAACGTCTTGTGCAGGTTGAGGTGCGAGACGTCTCCCCCGATGTCCCCATAACGGGCGAACCCGAGAAGCGCGTTGAGGTTGGCGCCGTCGATGTAGACCTGGCCACCGGCTTCGTGAACCGCGTCGGTGATGGCGCGAATACCGTGCTCGTACACACCGTGGGTCGACGGGTACGTCACCATGAGTGCTGCGAGAGTGTCGCGGTTTTCCGCGATTTTGGCGTTGAGGTCGTCGATGTCGACGTCACCGTTTTCCATACACGCAACGACGACGACTTTCATGCCGGCGAGTACCGCCGACGCTGCGTTGGTGCCGTGTGCGCTTGAGGGAATGATGCACGTGACGCGGTGGTCGTCTCCGCGCGAGAGGTGATATCCCCGGATCGCGAGCAATCCAGCGAGTTCACCCTGTGAACCGGCGTTGGGCTGAAGGCTGATCGTGTCATAACCCGTGAGTTCAACGAGCCATTCCTCGAGCTGCGAGATGAGGAGCAGGTAACCCCCGACGTCCTTTGCGGGCGCGTAGGGGTGCACACCACCGAACTCGCGCCACGTGACGGCCTCCATCTCGGTTGCCGAGTTCAGCTTCATCGTGCACGAACCGAGCGGAATCATTCCGCGGTCAAGGGCGTAGTCCTTGTCGGCAAGGCGCTTGAGGAAACGCATCATCGACGTTTCGCTGCGGTACGAGTTAAACACCGCGTGCGTGAGGATGTCGTCAGAACGCAGCGCACTGGTGGGGATTGCTGTGGCTCCGGTCGCACCGCGCTTTTCGGGGGCGAGACCGAACACACCGTCGAGAAGCAGATCGTCACCACCGGCAAGGATTCCGGTTGCATCGTCAATTGATAGTTCGTCGAACGAGAGCTGAACGGTGTCAGCGTCGACAAGGTGCACCAATGCGCCCGCGGCATATGCGGCGTCAACAATCGACTTCGCCTTGCCGGGTGCGTGAATCTGGACGGTGTCGAAGAAGTCCGCGTGAACAACGGTGTGACCTGCTGCGGTCGCACGACGCGCGAAACGCGCGGCACGATCGGCTACTCCCGTTGCAATTTCGCGGAGTCCCTCTGCGCCGTGGTACACCGCGTACATGGCGGCGAGGACGGCGAGCAAAACCTGCGCGGTGCAGATGTTCGACGTGGCCTTGTCGCGGCGAATGTGCTGCTCGCGCGCCTGCAGAGTCAGTCGGTAGGCGGGCTTGCCGTCAGCGTCGCGAGAGACACCAATCAGACGG
>JBJOQU010000151.1:0-4312 GCA_046049745.1 Actinomycetota bacterium
CGACACGACGATTTACCGATGGGCAAACGGGTCGCTTGCCGTCGAGGAGTGGTGCGACACCAATCCCGGTGCCGTCCGTGTTGCCGATTCATTTCTCGTAGTCGACGGAGGGGTCGTCGAAGTCGAACGGCACCGCGCGCGATTCACCGCCGGAATGCTGGCTCAAGGAATTGACGCTGACATCAATGGCTTCGTGAGATCCGCTCTCGCCGAGATTCCCCGCGATGGCCGATGGTTTCCTCGGCTCGAGGCGATCGACTACGGCGACGGCGCACTTCTCCGGCTGATTCTTCGGCCAGCCCCTGAACCGCGCGAGACGATCTCGCTGGCCACCGCTGCGATGGACCCGCGAACTATGCCCACGATCAAAGGCCCCGATCTCGCGCCACTCGGCAATCTGCGACGCGAAAGCGGAGCGGACGAGGCCGTCATCACGACCGACGGGCTCGTCACAGAAGGGGCCTGGTCCAGCATCGTGTGGTGGAAAAATGACCGCCTGCACCGTGTCGACCTTGCGATCCCCCGGCTGCCGAGTGTCACGGAAAGCGTTCTGGTCGACCACGCGCGGTACATCGGAGCACCCATCGCTGACGGCCGGGTGACCCCCGCAGAGCTGGAGGGCGCGGAAGTGTGGGTGCTGTCAGCACTTCACGGGATTCGAGTCGCGACTGAGTGGATCGATGGACCGACTCTGCACGTCGAATCAGGCCGAGTCGAGTACTGGCGTCAGCAGTATGTGAATCGTCGTACCGCACTGTAATTGCCTCAACTCACTCCAAGTCTCTTCCAAGGTTCAACTGGGTACGCTTGAGCCATGAACGAAGTCCTGGCGTGGTTCCTTGGGGGCGTGGAGTCCATCGATCCAGTGCTCCGCACTCTCTTCGCAGGGTTCGCAATTCTGCTCGAGACGAGCGTCCTCATCGGTCTCGTAATCCCAGGAGACTCTGTCGTCCTTGTGGCCGCGACGGGAGTCGGATCCACCGTTGAATATGTCTCTCTCATTGTCGCCATCGTCATCGGTGCTCTCATCGGAGAGACGATCGGTTACTTCCTCGGAAAGACGTTCGGACCCGCAATCCAACACTCCAAACTGGGCCAGCTCGTCGGACACAAGAACTGGGTCGCGGCGGAAAAGTTTCTCGACCAGCGCGGCGGTTGGGCGGTTTTTGTTTCGCGATTCCTGCCAGTGTTGCATTCAGTTGTGCCGCTGACAGCAGGGATTATCGGCATGCACTATCGCCGCTTCATCGCGTGGACCGCTCCGGCCTGCGTGATCTGGGCGATCCTGTACGTGTCGGTAGGACACTCAGTTGCGATGAGTTTTGACGCGTTGAGCGAGAGCCTTCACTTCGCCGGGTACATCTTCGTTGGCGTCATCGTTCTGTTCATTGTCGTTATGACGCTAGTGAAAAAGGCGCTCCACAAGTACGCGCACAACGACGACGCAAAGTCCTAGCGAAGAGCGCTGATTGCGCTCTTGCCAGCAGCACGTGCAGCGTCAATGAACGCAGGGTCACCCTTTTCTGAGGCTGAGAACGCACGCGCGAGAAGAGCATCCATCGTGACAAAACCGGCCTCAAGGGCCTGCACGTTCTGCTCATTGGCCTTCACTCCGAAATCGACTTCGAATCGGGCAGCGAGCATTTCACACGAGCGTCGCGAGGCGGTTTCGGTTTCGAGCGGGCGGATATCGAGGACATCGCCCATTCGCAGTGAACGGTACCCCGGCTCTGAGCGAAAGAGGTCCAGGTAGACGTCAAAGAGCACATCAAAGGCTTCAGAGACCGTACCGGGCTTTGCTTCGGTGAAAACCGAACGGAACGCGATCACTGTGCGTTCGAAGTTACGGGTGGCAAGCGCTTTGAGGAGGACGATTCGGTCCTCGAAGTAACGGTAAACGGTGCCGATTGAGGCCCCCGCCTGCTTCGCGACTGCGGCGGTGGTCAGCTCTTCGTAACCGTGGCGTTGAATCAGCGTCGCGGCCGCATCAAGCAATGCAGCGAGTCGCAAGTTGCTACGGGCCTGGACGGGAGCAGCGCGCAGGAGGTCGGAATCGCGCAGCATTTCACTTGCAGGTTTGATGATTGGCACTTTTGTGGCCGTCCTTTTGAACGTTAATCGTCTCTATAAATGGTGAATTCCGAAGGACCAACTTGTGTGGGGTAGCTGGTTAACAAAAGTGTAAGAACAAAGTATTAAATAACACAACTAACAAAAGAAACGTCGCTTTCCCCCACAGGCTAGATTAGAACGCGTGCCGAGCCGACATCCCCAAAACTCGCGAATCCACCGACTCGCTCGACTGGAGGACTGGTTTGTTGCGCAACGCGCGCGAATTTCATCGAGGACCGGACATGTGCCGACGGTGATCGGTTTCCGAGGGTTCGGCTCGACCACCACCGTTCGTATTTTGGCCCGTTTGTTGTACGTGCACCCCGACCCGTCAACGCGCAAAGTTCGCAAAGTTGTGCGCGGATGGCGTGCATTCACGAGCGTTCCGGTGGCGAATCACAAGGTCAAAATCAGTATTGGCGATCGCTCGTTTACGGTGACGAGCGACCGCGGAGGCGTGATTGATGTCGAGTTGGACGTCTCGCTGACGCCCGGATGGCACGACTTTGAGATGCTAGCGACTGAAGACGGTGGCTGGACCCACACCGAAGTCCTCGTTGTTGACCCCGAGGCCCGCGTCGGTATCGTCAGCGATATCGACGACACGGTTATGGTGACTTACTTGCCGCGGCTGTTCCTCGCGGCATGGAACACGTTTGTCCTCGACGAGAACGCGCGCCGCCCCGTGCCCGGCATGCCCGTCTTGTTGAACAAGATCGCGGCGAACTATGCGGACGCCCCGACCGTCTACTTGTCGACCGGACCGTGGAACGTAGCACCGACTCTCGAGCGCTTTCTGTCGCGACACATGTACCCCAAGGGTCCCCTGTTGCTCACCGACTGGGGAGCGACCCCCGATCGCGCCTTCCGAAGTGGTCGCGAACACAAGTCGTCGAGTCTTGAACGCCTCGCGCGTGACTTCCCCGACATCAAGTGGGTGCTCGTTGGCGACGACGGTCAGCACGACGAAACCATTTATGGCAACTTCGCCAGGGACTGCCCCAACCACGTCCTTGCCGTGGCGATCAGGCGCTTATCGACACCGGAAGCAGTACTCGCCGGTGCGAGGCTGAAGCACCCGAATCCCGCCCCCGGAGTTCCGTGGGTCTACGGCCACAACGGCGCGGAACTCGCCGAACAATTGCGTTTCCTCGGACTTCTTGGCGGAACACTCCGTCACTAGGTCTATGAGTCGAAGACGACGGTTCGTGAACCGTTGGGGAAGACACGGTCTTCTGCGTGTAGTCGGACGGCACGGGCGAGGACCCGACGTTCGACATCCCGCCCAATTGACACCAGTTGGTCTGCACTGTGGTGATGGCCGACGCGCACGACATCTTGTTCGATGATCGGGCCTTCGTCGAGATCCGCCGTGACGTAGTGCGCCGTTGCGCCAATCAACTTCACGCCTCGGTCATATGCCTGGTGATAGGGCTTTGCACCCTTGAAGCCGGGCAGGAACGAGTGATGGATGTTAATGATGCGACCGTCGTAACGAGCGCAGAATTCATCGCTGAGAACTTGCATGTACCGCGCGAGCACGATGAATTCGGCACCCGATTCCACGACGATTCGATCGAGTTCCCCCTCGGCGGATTCCTTGTTCGACTCGGTGACCGGCACTTCCCAGAACGGCAAATTTACATGGTCGGCAAGCGGCTTGAGGCTCGAGTGGTTGCTGACAATCCCTACAATGTCGGCTCCCAGCTCGCCGGCTTCCCACTGGTACAAGAGTTCCCGCAGGCAGTGATCGGCGGTCGTGACCATCACCAAGGCGCGTCGTGCGACGGTTACCGAGCGCACGGTGACGATTGGGGTGAGGTGCCCGAGGTTTGCGTGAAGCGCATCGACGAGCCGTTGTTCGGCTCCTACAGGAACCTGAACTTCCATGCGCAAGGAAAACGAATTGCTCGGTTGATCCCAAAACTGTGCAGAGTCGACAATGTTGCCCGACACTTCGAACACCGTGTCAGCAACGGCTTTGACGATTCCCCGCTGGTCTTTGCACCGAAGCGTGACGATCAGCCTGTCGGTCACGAAGCGAGCATCTCACGTACGAGCGGTGCTACTTTTGTCGCGTAGAGCTCAATCGACGACATCAGTTGCGCTTGCGGCATCGGGCCGTTGGCGAACTTCAAGTCGAAACGTGCTGCGCCAACCGACGTCACTGCGTGGACGATTTTCTTCGCCACCGTCTCTG
>JBJOQU010000152.1:0-3802 GCA_046049745.1 Actinomycetota bacterium
TATGACAAACTCCACTTCTGCAATCGAAACCAACGACGTTGCCCCCATCCCGGCGGGTGAGCGTCACGGCAAACCGTGGCACCTCTTTACTGTGTGGTCGTCACCTAACCTCGAATTCGCCACCATCTTCATCGGTGCGTTGGCTGTCTTCGCAGGCCTCAATGTCTGGCAAGCAATTCTTGCCGTCACCCTCGGAAACGCACTGGCTGCGGTTACCCACGGCTGGTTCTCCAGTTGGGGGCCTAAGCTCGGTGTTCCCCAGATGGTTCTTGGGCGTACCGCCTTTGGACGCAAGGGAAACGCGCTTCCCGCTGCGACCTCGACGCTCGTCGCCGGTATCGGCTGGTTCGCTGTGAACACGACATCGGGAGCATTCGCCCTCACGTCGCTCACGAGCCTCGCGGTTCCCGTCTCGGTGACGATCATCATCCTTGTCCAGGTCGTCGTCGCGTTCATCGGTCACAACTTCATTCAGAAGTTTGAGCGTTACGCATTCTTCTACCTCGCCGCAGTCTTCGCGGTCGTCGCAGTGATCGTGGTCGGACAGGGAAACCTCGCCGTTAGCCCGACCGACGGATTCCAGTGGGGTGCGTTCTCCGTGGGCGTCGCACTCGCATACGGATACACGCAGGGGTGGACCCCGTTCGCGGCGGACTTCACCCGCTACCTTCCGGCGAACTCATCGCCGCGTGCAGTCGGTCTTGCAGCCGGACTCGGAAACTTCACCGCAACGACTCTTCTCATGAGCGTCGGCGCAATCGCGTGGAGTGGCGTCGTTGGCGAAGGTCTTCCGACCAGCGCCTTCACCGCGGTTCTTCCCGGTTGGCTCGCTGTGTTGACCCTCATCGGTATCGCCGTTGGTTCGGTCTCGGCAAACGTCCTCAACATCTACTCGGGAACGATGTCCTTCATCGCTGCGGGTGTGAAGTTGGGGTTCAAGACCCGTCGCGCCATCATGGTCGTCCTCGCCGGAGTAATCGGCGGTGGCCTCTCGTACCTCGCAGTGGAAGACAACTTCCGCTTCATGTTCGAGTTGTTCCTCTTGACCGTCGGTTACTGGCTCGCACCGTGGGTCGCAATCCTCGTCGTTGACCGCATCTTGCGCAAGGGCCAGGACATCACGCCGCTCATCGCCGACAACAGCAAGCACGAGAACTGGATCGGGCCGTTCACCTTCGTGGTGACGACCGCCGTTGCCGTCTTCCTGTTTGCCAAGGCCGAGATGCCGACCGTTCAGTTCTACGGCGTCTTCACGGGACCAGGAGCCGAAAACGGTGACTGGACCGCTCTGGCTGGTGGCCTCAGCGCCGCCGTCATCTACTACTTCCTGTTCAAGCTCTTCGGTTCGAACAAGAAGTAAGGACACCGGGCAATGGACATCGAGGTCGGACGCATCTATCCGACTGACGCCGACAAAATGAGCGTCGCCATTGCCGAAGCTCGAAAGGGCGGTGCCGAAGGGGGAATCCCCATCGGTGCCGCCCTTTTCGACGAAGACGGCCGACTTCTCGGCAGCGGTCACAACCTCCGCGTTCAAGAAGGTGACGCCTCGATGCATGGCGAGACCAGTGCGTTTAGAAACGCCGGTCGCCAGCGCTCGTACCGCAAGGTCACCCTCGCAACATCTCTTTCCCCGTGCTGGTATTGCTCGGGGCTGATCCGCCAGTTCGGAATTGGCCGCGTACTTGTCGGCGATGACGAGAACTTCATGGGCGGACAGGACTGGGTCGCTGAACATGGCGCCGAAGTGCACGTCATGAACGTGCCCGAATTGATCCAGATGATGCGTGACTTCATCGAGGCCAACCCCACCCTCTGGAACGAAGACATCGGCGAGGACTAGATTCTTGCTCAGCAAAACCCCATTCCTGTAGGATGGGGAGGTTGCCTAGGCGACCAATACCCCCTATGAAAAGGAACCCCATGAAGAACCGAATTTTCGGCGCGACGGTTGCACTTATTGCAGCTGCCAACTTGGCGTTCGTCGGCGGTACCGCCGGCGCAGCGACGTCGACGGACTATGCGCCCCAACTCGTCTATACCGTTGCTGATTCCGGCATCAACGAAAACAACAACCTTGCAATTGACGGGCTCGTCTCGTTTGGCGACAAGGTTGCCTTCACCAACAGCCAAGACAGCACCCTGTGGGTTTCCGATGGAACCACGGCGGGAACGCACAGCCTCGAGGATGACCTCGTCGCCCTCGACGTGACCATGGTCGAAATTCAGCGAGATTCAGGCAACACGTACTCGGTTGACGCCAACGGTTCGCTTGTCTTCTGGGGATTCGATGATGTGCTCAACACCTGGGAACTGTTCAAGACCGATGGGTCCACAGTCACTCAGTTGACCGACGATCTTGACGGTTACGGCTCGATTTACTTCCTTGACGGGACCATCTACGCGCACTTCGGTGAATTTGCGGCCATCGACCCGTCAACTGGCTCTGTCGTCACAATCGAAAACAATTACGATTGCAGTGCATACGACGGACCCCGCGATGTTGTTGAACTGAACGGCAAGATCCTCTTCACCTACGACGACGACAACTGTGATGAGCAGATTGGCGTATGGGACCCGGCAAACGCGGCCGGACCCAGCAACCCGCTGTACATCACTCCTTCGTCGGGCGGTCTTGGCGAGGACTCAAATGACGGTGATTACCTCGATTGGGACGTCCCGTCGTTCTTCGTTCACGACGGTCTCGCCTACTTCTACGCCTATGGCAATGACGGGTCGAACTCGATTGGCGTAGAGCCCTTCGTAACCGATGGCACCCAGGCGGGAACGGAACTTCTCAAGGACATCTACGTCGGAAGTGACGACAGCCGTGCGGCAAACACCAGCCAGCTGACGTACACGCTGTTCAACAACGAAATCTACTTCTACGCATACGACGGCAACGATGATCTGCTCTACAAGACCGATGGCACTAGCGCCGGGACTGTTGAAGTTCCGATGGGTGATTTCACCGATCCTGGCGATAACAGCGAAGGTCCGGGAACAATCCTCAACGGAAAAATGATTGTGACATTCGACGTTTCAGGCAAGGGTGACGACTGGTATGCCACCGACGGAACTTCCGCCGGAACCGAATCGCTCCTTTCGGCGGATCTCACTGTCTCGTCCGACGGTAACGCGTGTTGGGATGACTGCACCCCGGCAGTACTCTTCGACGACCACGCCTTCTTCATGGCGTACGACGGGGAAGTCAACGCAATCTGGGTGAGCGACGGAACCCAGGCCGGCACCGAGCCCGTCACCGACGCTGCATTCGCCGTTTCCGAATACGCGATCAGCGACTACATCGAGGATGCACCGCTCGTTGTTGCCGGCGACAACCTCTACTTCGCGGTAAGCGATTGGGATGCAGAGGCAGGCGTCGCAGACCGCTCGGCTCTCTACAAGATCGGACCGAGCGGCCTCGCAGAGACCGGTGTTGACGCGTCCGGCTCGATGTGGGCCGGCCTCGGGCTTCTCGTTGCGGGTGTTGCTGTTGTTGCAACGCGTCGCCGCTTCGTGAAGTAACGCTCGAAACATTAGTTGAGCCCTCGGCCTTCGGGTCGGGGGCTCAACTCTTTGACCCTTCCGCGCAGGTTGCAACTTACCGGAGACGGGTAGAATCTTGGAAGGCCCTCCGCCGCTTCCGCCCCTGACAAAAGGAACCCCCATGAAGAACCGAATTTTCGGGACAGCGATTGCGATGATCGCCGCCGCGAACACGATTTTTGTCGGCGCTGCCGCACACGCAACGACCTATGTGCCTGAACTTGTGTACACGCTCCAGCAAGAAGGGTTGACG
>JBJOQU010000153.1:0-4994 GCA_046049745.1 Actinomycetota bacterium
AGCGAATCCTGGTTGCCCTTGACGGTCTGTGCCATGTCGACGACGGCACTGTCAGCCTGGAACTGTGCGAACGAGCGCTCCAGAATCTCACGCGCTTCGGTTCTCCCGTAGCGGTCGATGAGGTTGACGGCCATGTTGTACGTCGGCTTGAAACTTGAGTACAAAGGGTAGGCACGGCGCGACGCCAGCATTCCCAAAGCGTGTGGGTTCATGCCGTCACGCCACAGGATGATCGAGTGGCCTTCGATGTCGATTCCACGGCGACCGGCTCGACCCGTCAACTGGGTGTACTCCCCCGGCGTGATGGCGACCCGGGATTCGCCATTGAACTTGTCGAGTTTGTCGAGAACGACACTGCGTGCCGGCATGTTAATTCCCAACGCGAGCGTCTCGGTGGCAAAAACTAGCTTGACGAGTTTCCGGCGGAACAAATGCTCGACGGTTTCCTTGAAGACTGGGATGAGGCCGGCGTGGTGGGCGGCGACGCCCGCAAGCAACGAGTCCTCCCATTGGTGAAAGCCCAGCGAGGACAAGTCGTCGGCCGAGAGGTGCGCGGTGCGCTGGTCAATGGCGTCCTGGATCTCGAGGCGCTCCTCCGGTGTCGTGAGCACCGTGTCGGAAAAGACGATGTCGCGGACTGCATTGTCACACCCAATGCGGGAAAAGACGAAATATATTGCGGGAAGCATCGAGTGCTCGTCGAGTGTGCGTGCAACCTGAATCGGCGCTGTGCGACCGCCGCCGCCGTTGCGGAAGCCTCGGCGTCCTTGATGGCCACGTGACTGGCCTCGGCCAAGCCCTTGGATATCACGGTGAATGCGCGGAGGATTCTGGAATTCGCCACCCGGCTCGAACAATTCGTACAGGTCGCCTCGCGCGTACACGTGCTGGAACAGCGGGACGGGCCGATCCTCGGACACGATGATGTCCGTTTGGCCGCGCACGACACCCAACCATTCACCAAACTCTTCCGCGTTGGAGACGGTAGCCGAAAGTGACACGAGGATGACGCTCTGCGGCAGGTGAAGAATGACCTCTTCCCAGACCGGTCCACGGAACTTGTCCGCAAGATAGTGAACCTCGTCCATGATGACGAACCGCAGGTTGGTGAGCAGATCGCTTTGCGCGTAGAGCATGTTGCGCAGCACCTCGGTCGTCATGATGACGATTCGTGCTGTCGGGTTGATGCTCGTGTCCCCCGTCAACAGACCTACCTGTTCCTGGCCGTACACCGCAACGAGGTCCTGGAATTTTTGATTGGACAGGGCCTTCATCGGCGTTGTGTAAAACACCTTGTCGTCAAGGTTCTGCTGAGCGAGGTATACGGCGAAGTCGGCGACTACTGTCTTTCCCGCTCCTGTCGGTGCCGCCACGAGGACCCCGTGACCCTGTTCTAGCGATCGGCAGGATTCGAGTTGGAATGGGTCGAGAGGGAAGGGCTGTACGCGAACAAATTCGTCGATGACAACGCTCACGACAAAGCCTCAAGCGCGGCCGCTTCACGGCGGTGAAGTCGTCGGTCGTGAATATGCGCGACGAGCGCCGCAAGAAAGTACAAGATCACCATTGGAATCGCGAGGAGGAACATCGACAGGACGTCCGCCGCGGGGGTCGCTAGCGCGGTGAACGTGGTGATGAGGACGATGGCCCAGCGCCAACCCTTGAGGATTGCGCGGGCGCTCAGCACGCGGGTGAAGTTGAGAAGCACGATGAAGACGGGAAGAACGAAGCCGATTCCGATCGCGAGGATGAACTTGATCGAGAAGTCAAGGTAGTACCGCGCGGTGAGGAGGGTTGTGGTTCCGTCCGGCGCAAAACCGGTCATCAACTCAACGACGTGCGGGAAAACCCACCAGCCCGCAAAACAACCCGCGAGGAATAGCGGAACGGCGGTCCCGAGGAATCCAACGATGTACGACTTTTCGCGGCGAACCAGCGCGGGGGTGACGAACGCCCACAGTTGCCACAACCAGAAAGGGCTTGCGACGACGAATCCAACAGTCATGGCGATGGCAAGTTTTGTGTCAAACGCCTCGGAAATCGAGGTGTAGTTGATCTGAGCGAGCCGATCGCTCGTTGCAGCGACCACGTTGAGCGGTGCGCTCAGTGCCGCCCACACAGCGTCAGCGAGAAAGAAGCCGCCGACAGCAGCGATTGCGATTACGGCCGCGGAGAGAAACAATCTGCGTCTAAATTCGACGAGGTGCTCCCCGAGCGACATGCGCCCCTCGGGATTTCGGGCCATCGCTACTTGGCGGGCTTGTCAGTCGAGTCGTCGTCCGTTGAGTCGGACTTCATCTCGTTGCGGAAAATTTTGAGCGACTGGCCGAGGCTCTTTGCGAGACCGGGAAGTTTCGGGGCGCCGAACACCAGCAGGATGACGACGAGAAGGATGAGAAAGTGCCATCCGTTGAGGTTCCCGAGCATGGTGGACTCCTTTGAATTCGTTCAGGTTAAGTGTACGAGCGTTACGCTGACTCGCGGTACGCAGCGAGGGCATCACGCGCAAATTCGGCGACAGTTAAGCGTGCCTCAGTCGGGCTAGTGATGCGGGCAACTCCGGACAGCACAGCAATCATGCGAACTGCACTCGTGACGTGCGTGAACGGAATGGTCACCGTCTCGCTTTCGCCTGACTTGTCCGGTTTGTCGCCTGGCTGGCGATAAGCGGCGATGAGGGGTGATGCGGCCGAATCAATGACAACCGTGACCCGAAGATCATCGTCGTGTGGCTGAAAGAGGGAACGAGACAGCGCGAGCGTGTCAATCGCACGCGGCTCGACCGGTTCGTCCGAGACAACGAGGTTTTCGATCGAGTCCAGATTGAATGTGCGCATTCCCTCGCGCTCGAGGCACCAGCCGGACACATAGCGCTGACCGTTGTCGACGTCCTGTCGATACGGTTCAACCGTTCGTTCGCTGCGCTCGCCCTGGTTATTCGTGTACGTAAAGTGCACACGAACACCCATGTCGATAGCGTCTTGCAGGGCGCTCGCGGTCGGATTTGACGTGTCGATTGCAACGGCAAAAACATCGGTCGGGCGACTGCCGCCCGCTCCGCGCAACTTGTCGATGAGCGGTTCGAGTTCGGGAAGGCGTCGGTAGTGAGGGTGCGCCTTGAGAAGCTCAAGCCCGGCGAGGAACATCGCCTTCTGTCGACCAGCGAACGGTGCCGGAACATGCAGCGCCTCCGCCACTGTGAGAATCACCGTTTTGTCTTCATCCCATGATTCCCAGTCAATGTTGAACAACTCGGTGTCGAAGTTAAGCCTGGCCTCGTTTGCTCCGCCATCGCAGGCAATGGCCACGATTGCGTCGGTGACGCGTTGGACGGATACGCCAAAGCGCTCGGCGATTTCGGTGACGTTGGTCACTCCCCTGGTCAGGACGAACGGCACGATGGCGAGGAATAGGTTGAGGCGGTCCCGCGAACTGTCTCCGGTGGGTCTAGCCATGATCGTCCACCAATCGTTCCAGTCGTTCGATGACCGCATCTCGAAGGCTCTGCGGTTCAATCACGATCGCCTCAGCGCCGTATTCGCAGAGCTCGTCGGCAAACACGGCCTCGTCGAGGAAGTGCACGGTATAGATGTCGCCTGTGACAGTGGTGCCCGAGCGGTTGCTCAATGCAACTGCGGCCTTGGTTCGTGGCTGAACTCGAATCGTGGCTGTCAACGATGTCCACAGGTTCGTCAGGTGCTTGGCGAACTCTGTCCCCGCGCGAAGATCGGGACTCACGGTTGCAGGACCGGTCTTCACGACCTTGCCCACGATGCGACGCAAGAGGAATGTACGCTCGGCGTCCCGACCGTGGTCGAAGGCGAGCAGGTGCCAGCGTCCGTCATAAATTGCCATGGCGAGAGGCGACACGCGGCGCATCTCGGGCTTGACTTGTCCCGGCTTCAGATACGGAAACGAGAGGTCACTGCCGCTCGTCAGCGCGTCGGCGATGACGGGGTACGCGACGTCACGAGTGTCGATTCGAGGCGCATAGGCGACCAATTGCGGATCATCATCGACATCAGCAGCCAAGAGTCGCATCTTCGCTTCGCGTGCATCGTTGGAGTGCGCACTCTCACGCCACACGGCGCTCGCAGCAGTCAACAGCGACACCTCGGCGGGCGTGAACGTCAACGCTTCGTAGTCAGATTCGGAAATCGAGTACACAGCGTCAGCGGGGTTCTCCGTCTCGCTCGTGATGAGCGGGATTCCCATTGACTTCAGTTCGTCCTTGTCGCGGTCGAACTTCTTGTTCAGAGCATCCGTCGCGCCTTTGTTGAGGTAGTCCTCGCGGTATCCGCGGACAGTTTCAAAGATCTCTTGCTTCGACATTCCTCGACTCGACGGGACGAGCGCGAGGATCAAACACCAGAGTCGTTCCTCGGCGGGTACGTCGTTGTCAATGTGCGGCACACGCCAACTCTAATTCCCGCAGAGCATCTGCGTGTGACATTTTCTCGAGAGCGAATTTAGCGCGTGCCGAGGATGTCGATGACAAAAATCATGGTCGATCCATCCGGAATCGACTGAGGCGCGAGGCCCGATGGGTAACCTTCGCTCGGCGGAATGACGACGAGCACACGCGAACCGATTGTTTGACCAATCAATGCCTTGGCGAATCCGGGGACGACACCTGCGCCATCGTTTGTGGTGAAGTCCTGTGCGAGCAGGTCTGCTGGGCGGTCCTGGTCCCATGAGCTGTCGAAGACCGTTCCGTCCCACAAGACACCCGTATAGTGCGCGACGACATTTTGGCCTTCGGCGATTGTTGCTCCATCACCCTTCGTCAGAGTCGAGATGCGCAATTCGGTCGGCGCAACGGTGTTGGGTATCGCGATGCCGGGGCGTCCGGTGGGGTCAGTGGTGACAGCAGGCATGCCGTCTTGTGCGAGTTGCGGGGAACCACTCGCGTGACCCGGGTAAGACGCGACCACATCGAACACAACGGCGACCGTGTCGGTCGGTAGCAGCCCGTCGGCATTAACTTGGCCGAA
>JBJOQU010000154.1:0-8734 GCA_046049745.1 Actinomycetota bacterium
AAAGTGACCTTTTCGAAGGGGGTCAACTGAGTCGGTAGCCAATGGCTATCGGCTCAGTTATTTAACCCGAGTCTTACGGCAGCAGGCGGTTCGGTCCGCGGAACAGATACGTGGTCTCGCGGATCGACGGCAGCCCCAGCAAGAGCATGAGGAAACGGGCAAGTCCCATTCCGAATCCGCCGTGCGGAGGGACGCCGTGACGGAAAAAGTCCAGGTAGAAGTCGAGCTCTTCCGGGTCCAGTCCCTTGTCTTTCGCCTGGGCGATCAGAATGTCGAGACGGTGCTCGCGCTGAGCGCCGGTCGAGATTTCGGTTCCGTTGAACAACAGGTCGTACGAGTTAGTCAACTCGGGGTTGCCCTCGTGGCGCATGTGATAGAACGGGCGGATCCCCGTGAAGTAGTCGGTGACGAACACGAAGTCGTGTCCAAACTCTTCCTTGACGTACGCCGACAACTGGCGTTCGCCTTCGGGGTCGAGGTCTCCGTCGGCGCGGGGCACGGTGTATCCGCGGGCCTTAAGGATTTCGTGTGCGTCGGCGAGAGAGATGCGCGGGAACGGCTGAGTCGGCACCGCCACTTCGATATCGAATGCTGCCTGAATCGCGTCTCCGTGCTTGTCCTTGACCGCTGTCAAACCGGCAACGATGACCGCCTCGTGCATCGCCATGACGTCCTCGTGCGATTCAACCCACGAAATCTCGGCGTCGACCGACGTGAATTCGGTGGCGTGACGAGACGTGAACGACGGGTCAGCACGGAAAGCCGGTCCAATCTCGAAGATTGCACCGAAGCCGGCCGGCTGCGCCATCTGCTTGAAGAACTGTGGGCTCTGCGCGAGGTACGCCTTCGTCTCGAAGTACTCCATCTCGAACAGTTCGGCGCGGGACTCCGAGGCACTAGCCATCAACTTGGGGGTGTGCAGTTCAATGAATCCGTTATCCACCCACCAGCAGCGCATTGCGTGTTCGAACGTCGTCTGCACACGGAATATCAGATTCGCCTCGGGGCGTCGAAGGTCCAGGAAGCGCCAGTCCATGCGCTTGTCAACGGACGAGTCCTCGGCGATCGGCGGTTCAGGTTCGGCTTCGGCAATGACCGTCAGCGACTGAATCTTGACTTCGAGTCCGCCCAGCTTCACGCGCTCGTCGTGGGCAAGTGTCCCCGTGACGCGAATGAACGTGCCCGCGTTCAAAGTCCCGATCAATTCCGTCAACGCCATACGTTCTGCCGAATCGGCGACCTCAGGGTCAATCTCACGAACGGCCTTGGTCACCAACTGAACTGCGCCGGTTTCGTCGCGCAGAATGACGAATTGAACCGCCTTCTGGTCCCGAACGGTGTCGACCCAACCGGCGACAACGACGTCACCATCGGCTTGAGCGGACAGGGAAGCAACAGTTGAGCGAGAGACCATTCCTTAAGCGTATCGGGCGAGGGCGCCCATAGTTTGCGCGGATACAATCGGGATGATGACTGCGGAACGAGTTCACCTCGTGCGCCACGGTGAGGTTCACAACCCCGATGGCGTTCTCTATGAGCGTCTTCCCGGGTTCGGCCTCTCTGCCTATGGTCGCGAACTCGCGCAATCGGCCGTGACCGCAATCGACCCGACGCGGGTGACGGGACTCGTCGTCAGCCCGTTGCAGCGCACCAAGGAATCTGTTGCGCCGTGGGAAGCCGCGACTGGCAAGACCGCTGTCGAGGACGATCGCGTCATTGAGCCGTGGAACGAATTCCGTGGGTTGAACCTGCGTGGCGGTCGTGCGCTGTTGACCAGGCCCGACCTGTGGAAATTTCTGGTGAACCCTTTCCGGCCTTCGTGGGGAGAGCCGTACGAGGATATTGCCGACCGTATGCTCGCCGCAATGTGGAACGCCGCCGATTCCGTTGACAGCGGTGATGTCGTCATCGTGACGCACCAGCTTCCCATCTCTACCGTGCATCTCAAACTTTCGGGAAAAGCCCTCGCCCACAATCCGGCTCGTCGTCGCTGTGCGCTCTCGTCCGTCACGTCGTTCGACGTTCAGCCGACAGGATTTGTGGAGAGCGGCTATTGGGTTCCAGCCAACGTCGCAAACGCAACTGATTCTGGTGCCGTCTGATGCGTGCACTCGCGGCACTCATCGCCATCGCGTCGGCGCTCGCCATTGGCGGCTGCGCGGCCAATGACACTCTTGCCGAACAGCTTGGTTCGGGAAAAAACTTCATTTCGGGCGACGGTGCGTTGGTCGAGGTCGCGCCGGAAAACCGTGGCGAACCGGTCAAGTTCGAGGCCGTTGCGAATGACGGGACCACGATCTCTGCGAGCGATCTGCTCGGTGACGTCGTTGTCGTCAACTTTTGGTACGCGTCCTGCCCGCCGTGCCGCATCGAAGCCCCGGAACTCGCGAAATACGCGCGCAGCGCCCCCGACGGTGTCCGTTTCCTTGGCGTCAACGTCTACGACGGTGAAGCGGCCGCGAAATCCTTCGAAGACAAGTTCGACGTCCCGTACCCGAGCATTCTCGACGTTGCGACCGGATCCGTGCGGCTTGCGTTCGCGGGAAGTCTGCCGCCGAACGCCGTACCGGTGACGATCATCTTGGACCGCGACGGCCGAGTCGCGGCGCGAATGTCGGGTTACTTCGCGGACATCGACATTCTCGTGTCCATGGTCGACAAGGTGCGAGACGAGAAATGACAACGGGCGAAGTCATCTTCTCGGGGTCGCTGATTGCCGCCCTCCCCCTCGCGTTCGCCGCAGGCTTGCTCGCGTTCTTGTCACCGTGTGTCCTTCCGTTGATCCCCGGTTATCTGGCGTACATCGGCGGCTTCGGGATCACCGCCCAGCCCTCCAAGGCCGACCGAGTTCGTGCGCTGGTCGGGATGCTGGGATTTGTTTCTGGCTTCGGAATCGTGTTTCTGTCGCTCTCGGTTCTCTTCGGCGCTCTCGGGCTCGCGGTTCTTCCGTGGCTCGACACGATCCTGCGAATTTCGGGTGTCGTTCTCATTGTGATGGGAATCGTGTTCATGGGCGGCCTGCCCGCACTGCAACGTGACGTCACTCCCCAGTGGCGAACTCGCGCCGGCGTGTGGGGCGCTCCGTTCCTCGGTGTGGTCTTCGCACTCGGCTGGGTTCCGTGCGTCGGCCCGACTCTTGTCGCGGTTCAAACGCTCGCGCTCGATAGCGGTGACCTCGGCCGCGCGTTGTTGCTGGGCGTGGCGTACTGGCTGGGGCTCGCGTTGCCGTTCGTTCTTGTCGCGCTGTTGCTTGGTCGAATCGTTCCTGCACTGAACTGGGCAAAGCGTCACATTCGAGCGATCAACGTCACTGGAGGTGTCGTACTCATCGCGATCGGTGTTCTCATGGTTGCCGGTTTCTGGCGCCCGTTCCTGTCGTGGGTGGGGGTGATCGTCAGTGGCTTCACCCCCGCGCTCTAAGGGTTATCAACCGAAGGACCTTTACGATTCTCAGCGCGAATTCGACGACGCGAACGCCCCCGCGAAGAACCGATTCGACGAGCCGATCCGCGGCCCGAAACTCGGGCCATTCGAATTCCTTCGCTGGACGTGGAGACTGCTCACGTCGATGCGCACCGCCATCATCTTGTTGGTGCTCGTTGCCGTTGCGTCGATCCCTGGATCAATCGTTCCGCAGAGGCTCGCCGACCCGAATGGCGTCGCCGTCATTCGCGACTCTGACCCGAACATCTACAACCTCTACGAGGCGTTGCAGTTGTTCGACGTCTTCACGTCAGTATGGTTCTCAGCGATTTACCTGTTGCTGTTCATCTCGCTTATTGGATGCATCCTGCCACGCGTTCGGCACCACTGGTCCGTTCTTCGCGCCGATCCCGCTGACGCACCGAAGGCATGGACTCGATTGCCTGTCCGAGAAGTCGTTCCGGTTGTCGGTTCGGCCGAGGCATCACTCGATCGTGCTGCTACGGTTTTGCGCCGAGCGCGCTTTCGTGTGGTCCGCGATGGTGAGTCCCTCAAGGCCGAGTTTGGGTACCTGCGCGAAACCGGCAACCTCACTTTCCACATCGCGCTGGTCGGAATTTTGGCGACACTCGGTTTCGCAGGTGGTTTCAGTTGGCACGGTCAGCGCGCTCTCGTGGAGGGGCAGGCATTCACCAATCAGTTGTCGTCTTATGACACCTTCAACCCGGGAAGCTGGTTCGACGAATCACACCTCGACCCGTACGCGGTGTCCTTGACGTCGTTCACTCCTGAATACGTGATTGATCCGGTCAAAGAAGTCTGGATGCCGATCGACTTCACGGCCGAGATCGTGGTCACAGAAGGCGGACAGACGCGTGAGGAATCACTCAAGGTCAACGACCCCGTCAGCGTTGGCGATTCGAAGATGTATCTGTTGGGCAATGGATTCGCCCCCGTCATCACGGTGCGAAACCCCGCGGGTGATGTCGTTTTCAGCCAGCCGGTTCCGTTCATCAGCCAAGACGCCAACCTCACGTCAGTGGGTGTTGTCAAGGTCCCGGACGGGCTCGCCGAGCAAGTCGGAATGCAGGGATTCTTTTACCCCACGGCGGTGGAACTCGATTCGGGCGCCCTGTCATCGAGCAACCCCGAACCGACCAAGCCCACCGTCACATTCAACATCTACAAGGGCGATCTCGGTCTGGACGACGGCCGCAACGGAAACGTGTTCCAGTTGCCTGTCGAGGACCTGACCCAGATTGCAGGCCGTCACACCGGCGACGAAGTCGTTCTCGAACCCGGTGACTCATTTGACCTGCCCGGTGGACTTGGTTCTGTCGAGTTCACGAGCCTCTCGCGCTACATCGGAGTCGAGTTCCGTCACGACGCCACACAACTCGGGGTTGGACTCAGTACCGCGTTCCTCGTCGCGGGGCTACTCGCGTCGCTCGGCACGCGCCGTCGTCGTGTTTGGGTGCGCGTCACGCCGAAGGGCCTCGAATGGGGTGCTCAATCCCGTGGCGATGACCCTGGACTTGAGGCTGCCGTTGGACGAATTCTCAGCAAGTTTTCTGACACAGAAACCACCGATAAAGTGAAAAATACATGATCGATTTCGAAGCAAACGCTCTCATCGCGACCTATTCGGCGATGGCCGTGTACACATTCGCGTTCATTTTGTTCACCGTCGACCTCGCGGGTCGCTCGGCCACCGAAGGGCAGTCAGCCCCGACGCGGTGGCTACGCAGCGCGATGGCACTCACCTGGCTGGGCTGGGGAGTTCACCTCGCGGCAGCGGTCATGCGCGGAATTGCCGCCCACCGTGTTCCGTGGGCGAACATGTTCGAATTCGGACTCACGGCCACGCTCGCACTGGTCGGTGTCTTCCTCGGAATCTCTCTTTTCCGTGATGTCCGATTTGTCGGCGCATTCATCACCGGATTTGCGATTCTGTCTCTCGGCATCGTCGCGACAAACTTTTATGTGGCCGTGACTCCGCTTCCGCCAGCCCTTCAGGACTACTGGCTCGTGATCCACGTTTTCGTCGCGGTTTTGGGAACCGGGTTCTTTGCGACGGGCGCTGCGCTGTCCGCAGGGCAACTCTTTCAGTCGTCGCGCGAAGCGGGCAACTTGCAGTCGCGCAACTGGAAGTTCCTCAGCGCGTTCCCCCAGTCAGACGCGTTGGAGGCCTTGGCATACCGGTTGACGGTGATCGGATTCGTGTTCTGGACCTTCACGGTCATCGCCGGCGCAATCTGGGCCGAACACGCGTGGGGCCGATACTGGGGATGGGACACCAAAGAGGTGTGGTCCTTCATCATCTGGGTCCTGTTCGCCGGCTACATCCACGCGCGTGCAACCCGCGGGTGGCGCGGAAACCCCGCTGCCGTGTTGAACCTCGTCGGTTTCGCTGCCGTCATCTTCAACTTCACCATCGTGAACGTCTTCTTCAAGGGACTTCACGTCTACTCGGGACTCTAAAGCAACGACAAACACCGCACTGCGCGGTCGCGCCACCACTGTTCACGATCTGCGTCCACGGCAAGTTCCGCGCCGGTGAACAGAACGTCCGTGGCAATCCCACAGTCGTAGTCGAGGTGTTCGATTCGCCGTGCAAGGTCGAACGAAGCAGCAAGCCCGACGGCTGATTCCAGAGCGCTGGAAACGACGACAGGGAGACCCGCTTCGTCAATGATGTCGAGCGCACGGCGGACACCACCCAGCGGAGCGACCTTGATGACGAGGAGATCCGCGGCGCCGGCACGTGCCACTGCGACGGGGTCTTCAGCTTTTCGAACGCTCTCATCGGCCGCGATGAGGATCCCCATCCGATGAATGCGCTCGCGCAGTTCGGCAAGTTCTGGGACGCTCGAACACGGTTGCTCAACGTATTCCAGGTCGAAATGCTCGAGTGCGCGAACGGCGTGCTCGGCCTCGTCGACGTTCCAACCGCCGTTGGCGTCAATCCGAACTCGACCTGCATCACCGACAAAGGCGCGAGCAGCGGCGACACGAGCGATGTCGTCGTCAAGGGTTTGTCCGCCCTCGGCGACCTTCACCTTGACGGTGCGGAAGTCACCAAATCGCTCAAGTATCGTCGGCACCTCCGCCGCACCAACCGCGGGAAGCGTCGCATTGGTGCGAACCGTCTCGCGAAATGGGGGGCGTTCCGCGTCACTCGGACCGAGACCCCAAGCTTGTTCAATCGCGCTTGCGAGCCAAGGCGCGGACTCGGCGTCGTCGTATTCAGCGAACGGCGCGAACTCGCCGAGGCCAGCCGGGCCACGCACCAGCATCGTTTCGCGAAGAGTCAGACCGCGAAATCGCGCTCGAAGCGGAAGTGCAACAACACGGGCATCCGCGAGCAACTCCTCGGCGCTGGGCAGTCTCATGAGACAAACCTATCCGCGGAGTAATAGCCTGAATACATGACACATACGGTCAGCGAACTCTTTGACGAGACCTATTGGGCTCCCGTGCCCGGTTTCGAGAATCTCACCGACACCACGTACCACCTCTCGCGTGACGGACATGTCGCTCGAGTTGCGTTCGATCGTGCCGAAGTCCGCAACGCGTTCCGCCCCCACACGGTCGACGAACTGGCGGACATCTTTGATCACGTCCGTGTGAATCCCTCGGTCGGCGTCGTCCTGCTCACGGGAAACGGTCCGAGCCAGAAAGACGGCGGTTGGGCTTTCTCGTCCGGCGGCGACCAGCGCGTTCGCGGCGCAGACGGATACAAATACGCCGACGGCGAAACCCGGGATTCTGTCGACGCAGCACGTGGCGGCCGACTACACATCCTCGAAATTCAACGTCTTATCCGATTCATGCCGAAGGTTGTCATTGCCCTGATTCCGGGCTGGGCTGCCGGCGGAGGCCACTCGTTGCACGTCGTCTGCGACCTGACGATTGCCAGCCGAGAGCATGCACGATTCAAACAAACCGATGCCACCGTCGGATCGTTCGATGCCGGTTACGGTTCCGCCTACTTCGCCCGCCAGGTCGGACAGAAGTTCGCCCGTGAGATTTTCTTCCTCGCGGACGAATATGACGCCCAACGTGCATATGAGATTGGTGCTGTCAATGCCGTTGTTCCTCATGCGGAACTGGAGAAAACCGGAATCGCGTGGGCCGAGCGAATTTTGCAGCAAAGCCCGACGGCCATCCGCATGCTGAAGTTCGCGTTCAACGCCGTCGACGACGGCATGGTCGGCCAGCAGGTGTTTGCCGGTGAAGCGACTCGGCTCGCCTATGGAACCGATGAAGCCGCCGAGGGGCGTGACGCGTTCCTCGAGAAGCGTGACGCCGATTGGTCCGCATTCCCCTGGCAGATATAGGCCAGTGGCTCCACTGCCCAGCATCTCGCCCACCGAGAGGGCAACAATCGAACATGCGCTCTCCGACGGAATAGTTGTCGAGACGAGCGGGTCGACTGCGAAGCCCAAGCGAGTACGCCTGAGCGCTGCCGCGTTACACGCATCGGCGACGGCGACGGCCGAAGCACTCGGTTCGGGAAACTGGGTTCTTGCTCTTCCGCTCAACTACATCGCCGGAATCATGGTGGGCGTTCGGTCATTGGTTGACGGCACCGAACTAGTGGACCTCCGGGCCGAACCATTCAATGCTGCGGAATTTGCCGAGGCTGTTTCCGAACTTCCCGCGGGCACGTGGTTTACCTCGTTAGTGCCGGCACAGCTGGCCCGGTTAGTGGATTTGGGTGATTCTGCCCGCACCGTGTTCGAGCGATTTGACGCCATCCTTGTCGGCGGCCAGGCAATCCCGGACGGGCTTGTGGATCGAGCGAACTCTCTCGGCGCTCGGATCATCCGCACCTATGGTTCCGCGGAAACGGGCGGGGGAGTTGTGTACGACGGTCGGCCCATTGGCGACACGAAACTTCGGATCACCGACGACGGCGTGCTAGAAATCTCGACAAGCAGCCTGTTTAGCGGTTATGACGGCGACCCCGAGCGAACTACGACCACCCTCGTGGACGGTTGGTTTCGAACGAGTGACCTCGCCCACCTGGAAGACGGCATTCTCGTCATCGATGGTCGCGTCGATGACATCATCGTGTCCGGCGGGGTCAAGGTCTCGATTGCCGACATCGAGCGAGTACTCGCGGATTCGGACATTCACGCCGTCGCGAGTTGGTATGCGGACGACGAATGGGGTCAAGTCCCCGCGATTGTCAGCACCGCCCCTCTGGATATCGAGGCTGTCCGTGGGGTCATTGAGGCGAAACTGGGCAAGGCGGCACGTCCTTATCGTGCGGTGACTATCGACGTCATCCCGACTCTCGCGTCGG
>JBJOQU010000155.1:0-3815 GCA_046049745.1 Actinomycetota bacterium
CTCTGCGGTGAGGATCAGGTAGTAGGCGGCGACTGCGTACTCAAAGTTCGGAGTGCTGACCTCGACGATTTCAGCGCCCTGGTCGGCCAGTTCGCGAAGCGTCTCGTGGAATCGTGCGAGCACCCCGGCCTGAATCCCATCGGTGTCGAGTTCCTTGATGACTCCGACGCGCAATCCCTTGAGCGTTTCGCCGCGGGCACCCAGGCGCGCGGCGTCGGCGAACGACGGCCATGCGTCAGGGATGGACGTCGAGTCGTGGTGATCGTGACCGCCGATGATGTCGTGGACGAGAGCCGAGTCAAGAACTGTGCGAGAAACGGGCCCGACCTGGTCGAGGGAGGAGGCAAGTGCGATCGCGCCATAACGACTGACCCCACCGTACGTGGGCTTCATTCCGACAGTTCCGGTCAATGCTGCGGGCTGGCGGATGGAGCCACCCGTGTCCGAACCGAGAGCGACAGGCGCCTCAAACGCGCCAACAGCCGAGGCTGAGCCACCGCCCGAACCGCCGGGGATTCGAGTGCGATCCCACGAATTACGGGTGATTCCGTATGCAGAGTGTTCGGTCGACGATCCCATGGCGAACTCGTCCATGTTTGTCTTGCCCAGCAGAATCATGCGAGCCGCGCGAAGTCGGGCAACCGGAGTCGCGTCGTACGGGGAAATCCATCCCTCGAGAATCTTGGACCCGGCGGTGGCGGGCATATCCGTCGTCGCGAGGACGTCCTTGATCGCAATCGGAACACCGGCGAGCGGGTTCAGGTCGACACCGTTGGCCCGGGCCGCGTCAACCTCGTCCGCGACGGCCAAGGCGTTTTCGGATACGTGCAGGAACGCGCCGAGATCGCCGTCAACTTCGGCGATTCGGTCGAGGTGCGCCTGCGTCAGTTCAACACTGGAAATCTCCCGCGACGCGAGCAAATCGGCCTGCTCGACGGCGGTGAGGCGGATCAGATCGCTCACTGTTCCTCCCCCAAAATCGCCGTGACGCGGAAACGCGAGCCGTCGTGGTCGGGAGCGCCCGACAGGGATTCCTCGATCGACAGCTCGTCAGCGACGACATCCTCGCGCCAGACGTTTTCCATTGGAATCGGGTGCGACGTCGCGGGAACATCCGGTGTCGCCACCTTGTTCACCGATTCGACGGCGGCAGTGATCGCGACGAGTTCGCCCGTCAGACGGGTGACCTCGTCCGGCGTCAGCGCGATGCGCGCAAGACCGGCGAGGTGGCGGACAGTGTCCTCGGTGATGTCAGACATTTTTCTCCGTACGTGCAGACTCGTTCAGTCTACCCAGCGCAGGTTTGCCGAACGCGTGCGATGATGTGCACATGACGCGTAATTCGTGGATCGCATTGGCCATTCTTGCCGTCGTCACCTCGGTGTTTGGCATTTGGCTTGCGGTCAACCAACAAGACGTCGCTGCGAAATACATTCAGGGGCAGTGGACACTGATCGAGGCGAAGGACGCAACGGGAGACATTGACGTGTCGTTGACCACGATTGTGCTGACCGCGAGCTCCACGGAACTGAGCGGCTCCGTGTGCAACACGTTCTCCGGTTCGTATTCGCTGTCCGGTACAACGTTGACGGTTGGACCGATAGCAACCACCGAGATGTGGTGTGAGTCCCCTGCCGGACTGATGGACGTCGAATCACGATTCGTCAACGCGTTGTCACAGTCGAACACAGTTCGATACGAAGGTACAAACCTTGTGTTGACTGGCGTCGATATTCGACTAGTTTTCGCGCAATCTACGCCGGATTGACGACCGCGTCGAAGTCGACCGCGTCAACAATTCGGATCCCGAGCTCTTCGGCCTTGGTGCGCTTTGACCCTGCGCCCTCACCCGCGATGACAAGGTCGGTCTTCTTGCTCACGGATCCGGCCGTCTTTGCCCCAGCCCGACGCACCGCTTCCTCGGCGTCGTCGCGGGTGTAGCCAGGGATTGACCCCGTCACTACGACCGTCATCCCCGCGAGAGGCCCATCCACAACTTCGGCGGCGGCTCCCGGGCCGGGGTGGTTGGGGATTTCGAACCGCACACCTGCGGCCCGCCACCGCGAGACGATGTCGCGGTGCCATGCAACGGTGAACCATTCCGCAAGGCTCGTCGCGATAATCTCTCCCACGCCGTCAACCGCGGCCAGTTCATCCACGGTTGCGGCTTCGATTGCCGCGAGTGAGCCGAAGTGCGAGGCCAGAGCACGTGCTGCGACCGGCCCGACGTGCCGGATGTTGAGCGCGACGAGGAATCGCCACAGGTCCTTGGATTTGGCGGCCTCAAGTCCCTCAACCAGCTTGCGAGCATCCGCAGATGGCGCGATGTCTTCGGTCCCGTTGAAACCGAACGCATCGGGATCCCAAGGATCTTTCTTCTTGTCGCGCTTGGCTTGGAACGGCATCTGTGTGACGGGATCACCCGTCGTGTCGTCAAGCCGTGCGAGTCCCGTCTCGCCATCCTTGACCGCAACCTCGATAGGGAACAGAGTTTCGAGAGTCAAGTCGAACAGGGCAGCTTCGCTGGTCAGCGGAGGCGTCGCCGGAACAATCGGCTGGGTCAGGGCAGCGGCGGTGACTTCGCCCAAACCTTCAATGTCAAGGCCGCCACGCGAACCGATGTGCTCGATGCGCCCGCGCACCTGCGCTGGGCACTTCTCTGTGTTGGGGCACCGAAGGTCGACATCGCCGTCTTTCGCGGGGGCCAGCGTTGCTCCACATTCGGGGCACGCGCTCGGCATGACCCACTCGCGTTCACTGCCGGTTCGGCGTTCGACCACGGCGCCGAGAATCTCGGGGATGACATCGCCCGCCTTGCGCAAGATCACCGTGTCACCGATGAGAACGCCTTTCGCTGCGACGACGTCCTTGTTGTGCAGGGTTGCTTGTCGAACCACGGATCCGGCAACGCGAACAGGTTTCATCACTGCATACGGGGTCGCTCGTCCCGTTCGGCCGACGCCCACAACAATGTCGAGCAGTTCGGTGAGGACTTCTTCCGGCGGGTACTTGTATGCAATCGCCCAGCGCGGCGCGCGTGAAGTCGCACCGAGAGCGTCGTGAAGCGCGAGCGAGTCGACCTTGACGACGACCCCGTCGATTTCATGTTCCAAATCGTGGCGGTGTTCACGGTTGCGCTCGACGAACGCCCAGACATCCTCGGCAGAATCGGCGACAACCCAATAGGGCGACGTCGGCATCCCCCACGACTTCAACAGAGTGTAAATCTCGCTCTGGTTGGCGACGGGCGGGTTTTGCCACGCGCCGATCCCATGTACATAAAGGCTGAGGCGCGACAGTCTGTCGTGCATCGCAATCAATTGCTTATCGTTTTTGGACTCAGCTTTTTGGCGAAGGCTTCCCGATGCGGCGTTACGGGGATTGGCAAACTGTTTTTCGCCGACCTCCGCTTGGCGCTTGTTCAGGGCTTCGAACTCAGCGGATGAGAAGAACACCTCGCCACGGATCTCGACGAGTTCGGGGATGCTGTCCCCGACGAGTCGCTGCGGAATTCCGGGGATAAGCGCAACGTTTTCGGTGACGTCTTCGCCGACAACTCCGTCACCACGGGTGGCCGCCTGGACGAGCACACCGTTTTCGTATCGGACGTTGAGCGCGAGCCCGTCAATCTTCACCTCGCACAACCAGCGAATAGGCGCGGCAGCATCGCGCGCGACCTTTGCCATCCAATCCGCCAGTTCGGATTCGGCGAAAACATTATCGAGCGAATACATGCGCTCGCGGTGGGTGACCGGGTCAAACAGTTGCGAGCCACTGGACGCACCGACCTGCTGGGTTGGGCTGTCCTGACTTTG
>JBJOQU010000156.1:0-4968 GCA_046049745.1 Actinomycetota bacterium
CGCGGAGTGTCCGCTCCTATGTCACCGCAGCAAAATCGGCGGCACATCCGTTCGACATCATCGCAACGTCGAGTGCTGGATACCGACTGAACCGCGACGCGTACTTTGCCTATCGTGCCGCGTTCGACGACACTCCTGATTCGATCCCGTCGACCCCGCGCGAACGCGCTCATCACATCGCTCACCGTCTTGCGGAAAGCGTCACTGGTGTATCGATCGAGGACCTCGCGGCCGACCTTCACGTCTCCGTGCCCACGATCGAGAATGATGTCAAGAGGATCCGCGGAATCGCGGACGATGTGGGGGTCCAACTCGACCGCGTTGACAACACCCTCGCGTTTCGCGCAGACGAGCCCCAACTTCGACGGCTGCTGTCGACCCTTATCCACGAGACCACGGACACCGGCCTGCTGTCGCTCGACACGATCGCCAAACGTTTCGAACTCGAATCACTCGTCGAATTCAAGACGGACCTGATCGAGCGTCTCGACTACAACCACTTCATCATCAATGAGTACGGAATCGACGCCGTGTTGCTCCACTTGGCCATCGCGGTTGATCGGGTGCGACACGGCCTCACCCTGCCCGATGACAACCAACCACTCGATGCGGATGCTCAGTTCGTTGCGGGCATTGTCCGCGACCTTGTCAAGCGCCACTTCGACGTCGATCTGGGAGCACGTGAAGAGGGGTACCTGTCTCGGCAACTCGTCACCCGCATCATCACGCCGGGAACCGATTCGGACTCGGCGCGCGCGGACCTTGCGGACCGCGAAACGACGGCAAAGGCTCTCGACCTCGTCCACGACGAATATTTGATTGAGTTGCGAAACGATGACCTCATCGAACGTTTGGCGTTGCACATCGGGCACCTCGTGACGCGCGCAAAATACGACTCACCCTCCCGCAACCCATTGCAGAAATCCATCAAGGCGTCCTATCCCCTGGTGTGGGATATCGCCGTGTACATCGCGTCAACCATTCAGCGCGAACGCGACATCGTCATTGATGAAGACGAAATTTCGTACATCGCGTTGCACATCGGGAGCCACCTAGAACGGCAGGCTCAAGCGAAGAACCGTGTATCGGCGACGATCGTCAGTCCGTCTTATTACGACGTCCACATCGTCATGCGCGAATCGGTGGAAAAGATGCTGGGTTCGGAGATTTCGATTGATTCCGTCATCACGCGAACTGACGTTCGCCCGGCCGACATCAACACCGAAATTGTTATCACCACAATCCCGTTGCCGTTCGAATCAGACTCGATTGTGCTTGTCCAGCCGTTCATCACCGAGAACGATGTTGACGCAGTTCGCAAGGTTGCCGCCCGCGCGCGCAAGATTCGCCGACGCAGCGCGATTCGCGAACAGTTGCTGAAGTACTTCCAGCAAGAAACTTTCTTCCGAAACGTTCGGTTCGATAGCCCAGAGGACATGATTCGAGGGCTCGGCGCATCGCTCATCTCTCTCGGGATCATCGACGAGTCATACATCAACAGCGCCATCGAACGTGAACGGATGTCGTCGACGGTGTTCGTCGATGGCCTTGCTGTACCTCACGCAATGTCGATGACGGCCGACCGACCAACGATTGCAATCGCCGTGAACGAGACGTCGTCCGAGTGGGGCGAACACAAAGTCAATGTCGTCGCGTTCATCGCCTTCGCCGCGAGCGGGCGTGACGAGTTCCAGTCGGTCTTCGAGCAGATCGTGGACGTGTTCGCCGACCGTACCCGAATGAACGAAGTCGTCAAGAATGCGACGACGTTTTCCAACTTCATCGACACGCTCGTTCACGTCATCGAAACTTAGACGGTTTGGTTCACTCTAAGTGTGAGCCCGGAGCGGAAGAGCCCCGTGGGCTCTTCCGTCTTATTCACTGCGCTAGAAAAACTTCACTGTTCGAGTGAGCCCGGAGCGCGAGGACCCAGTGGGTCCTCGCGTCTTATAGACAGGGCGAGGAGAAGTTCACTCTATGAGTGAGCCCGGAGAGACTCGAACTCCCGACATCCACGGTGTAAACGTGGCGCTCTAACCAACTGAGCTACAGGCCCGTGCAAACTATCGTAGCCGACCAAACGCCTTGTGTCGTCGCGCCCTAGGATAGAGCGGTGACACTCCACACCCGGACCGTCACACTTCCTCACCACCACTGATTGGAAGAGCATCTGTATGACCGTTAACGATCAAGACCCTTATTC
This sequence comes from Actinomycetota bacterium, assembly GCA_046049745.1. Classification (GTDB taxonomy): domain Bacteria; phylum Actinomycetota; class Actinomycetes; order Actinomycetales; family Microbacteriaceae; genus MWH-TA3. Next base: position 2,204 of record JBJOQU010000156.1, read on the forward strand.
GTTCTCCGATATTGACTCCAACCCGGAGGAGACTGCCGAATGGCGCGAGTCTCTTGACGCGGTTGTCGAGGCGCAGGGTCACGGTCGCGGTCGCGACTTGATGTTGTCGTTGTTGAAGCGTTCGAAGGAACTGCACCTTGGTGTGCCGATGGTTCCCACGACCGACTACTTGAACACGATTGCGTCCGAGAACGAAGCCGCCTTCCCTGGCGACGAGGACCTCGAACGTCAGTACCGTTCGTGGATCCGTTGGAACGCGGCTGTCATGGTGCACCGCGCCCAGGCTCCTGGAATTGGTGTCGGTGGTCACATCGGTTCGTATGCGTCGAGTGCTTCGCTCTACGAAGTGGGTCACAACCACTTCTTCCGCGGGCCCGAGCACCCAGGTGGGGGCGACCAGATTTTCTACCAGGGCCACGCGGCTCCTGGCATGTACGCCCGCGCCTATCTCGAGGGGCGTTTGACGGAAGACCAGATGGACGGGTTCCGTCAAGAGAAGTCGCACTTCGCCGGCGGTCTGTCGTCGTACCCTCACCCCCGTCTGATGCCGAACTTCTGGCAGTTCCCGACTGTGTCGATGGGTCTTGGTCCGATCAACGCGATTTACCAAGCACAGTTCAACAAATACATCACCAACCGTGGAATCAAGGACGCTTCTGACCAGCACGTCTGGGCGTTCCTCGGTGACGGTGAGATGGACGAGGTCGAATCGCGCGGAGCACTGCAGCTCGCCGCGAACGACAAGCTCGACAACCTGACTTTTGTCGTCAACTGCAACCTGCAGCGACTCGATGGTCCGGTTCGCGGTAACGGCAAGATCATTCAGGAACTCGAATCGTTCTTCCGCGGTGCAGGCTGGAACGTGATCAAGGTTGTGTGGGGTCGCGAATGGGACGAACTCCTCGCCAAGGACACCGACGGCGCTCTGCGCGACTTGATGAACTCGACTCCTGACGGTGACTTCCAGACGTTCAAGGCAGAGTCGGGTGCATACATTCGAGAGAACTTCTTCGGTCGCGACCCGCGAACTGCTGCGATGGTCGCCGATTGGTCGGACGACAAAATTTGGGCGCTCAAGCGAGGCGGTCACGATTACCGCAAGCTGTACGCGGCGTATGCCGAGGCGATGGCACACAAGGGCCAGCCGACCGTCATCCTCGCGAAGACCGTCAAGGGTTACGGTCTGGGAAAGACTTTCGAAGGCCGCAACGCCGTTCACCAGATGAAGAAGTTGTCTCTCGACGTCCTCAAGTCGTTCCGTGATGATTTGCGTATTCCCATCTCGGACGAGGAACTCGACGCAAACCCGTATCGCCCTCCGTATTACACGCCGGGTGATGACCACCCCGCGATCCAGTACCTGCTTGAGCGTCGTCGCCACTTGGGTGGCTCGCTCCCCCAGCGACGCACCGACTTCACCCCGCTTCCTCCCGTTGACCCGAAGCACCTCGAGTCGGGCGAGAAGGGATCCGGCAAGCAGGAGATCGCGACGACGATGGCGTTCGCTCGTCTCTTCAAGGACCTGTTGCGCGACGACACCTTTGGTAAGCGCATCGTCCCGATCATCCCCGACGAGGCACGAACCTTCGGAATGGACTCTTACTTCCCGACGGCCAAGATTTACAACCCGGCCGGACAGAACTACACCTCGGTCGACCGGGAGCTGCTTCTCGCCTACAAGGAAAGCATCTCGGGTCAGATCATCCACACGGGCATCAACGAAGCCGGCGCCATGGCGGCGTTCACCGCGGCAGGAACCTCGTACGCCACGCAGGGCGAGGTCATGATTCCGTTCTACGTGTTGTACTCGATGTTCGGATTTCAGCGCACTGGCGACCAAATGTGGCTCGCCGGCGATCAGATGGCTCGTGGGTTCATCCTTGGGGCAACAGCCGGAAAAACGACACTCACAGGTGAAGGCCTTCAGCACGCTGACGGACACTCGCACCTCATCGCGTCCGCGAATGATGCGGTCGTCGCTTACGACCCAGCCTTCGCCTTTGAAATCGGGCACATCGTCAAGGCGGGTATCGACCGCATGTACGGCGGACACCACGAGAACCCCAATGTGTTCTACTACTTGACGGTTTACAACGAACCCATTGTTCAGCCAGAGCAGCCCGACAACCTCGACGTTGACGGCCTGCTTCGCGGAATGTACAAGTACCGCGCGGCGGCCGGCGATGGACACCGCGCTCAGATCCTCGCATCAGGTGTTGCCGTTCCGTGGGCGCTCGATGCACAAGAGTTGCTGCAGAACGAGTGGGGCGTTGCCGCTGATGTGTGGTCGGTCACCTCGTGGAACGAACTCCGTCGTGACGGTCGTGATGCGGATCGACACAACTTCCTCCACCCCGAGGACCTGCCCCGCACGCCGTACGTCACGGAACGTCTTCGTGGCGAGGCCGGTCCCGTCGTCGCGGTGAGTGACTGGATGCACGCCGTGTCTGATCAGATTCGCCCGTACGTCCCGACGGACTACGCGACTCTTGGCGGAGACGGCTTCGGTTTCTCGGACACTCGCGCCGCTGCACGTCGTTACTTTGCGATTGACACGCAGTCCATCGTTGTTCGAGTCCTCGAGCAGTTGGCGAAGCGCGGCGAGATCGACCGTTCGGTTGTTGTCGAAGCGTTCAAGCGATACCGCCTGGACGATGTGACCGCGGGCACCACTGGAAACGCCGGTGGGGATTCCTAAGGAGCACCCATGATTGTCGTCGTCGCGCCCGGTCAGGGCTCACAGTCTTCAGGCTTCCTCGCACCGT
>JBJOQU010000157.1:0-2825 GCA_046049745.1 Actinomycetota bacterium
CTCGGTGGTGCTGAAATGTCGCGTTCGGAGTTCTACCGTGAAGGTCGAGTTCCGCTCCACACGCTCCGCGCCAACATCGACTACGGCTTCTACGAGGCTCGTACGACCTTCGGTCGCATCGGTGTCAAGGTCTGGATCTACAAGGGCGACATCACCAACAAGGAACTCGCGATCGAACAGGCTGCCCAGAAGGCTGCCCGTGGCGGACGCGACGGAAACCGCGGACCGCGCCGCAACACTGCACCTCGTGCAGAAGCTGCAGCACCGGCCGCCAACGCAGGAACTGAGGCGTAAATCATGCTGATTCCCCGTAAGGTCAAGCACCGTAAGCAGCACCACCCGAAGCGTTCGGGTGCGGCTACCGGTGGCACCAAGGTGTCGTTCGGTGAGTTCGGTATCCAGGCCATCACGCCTGCGTACGTCACCAACCGTCAGATCGAGTCCGCTCGTATCGCCATGACCCGTCACATCAAGCGTGGTGGAAAGGTGTGGATCAACATCTACCCCGACCGTCCGCTGACCAAGAAGCCTGCTGAAACCCGAATGGGTTCCGGTAAGGGTTCGCCGGAGTGGTGGGTTGCCAACGTCAAGCCGGGCCGCGTCCTCTTCGAGGTCGCCGGTGTTTCCGAGGAACTCGCTCGCGAAGCAATGACCCGTGCTATCCACAAGTTGCCGCTCAAGGCGCGCATCATCAAGCGTGAAGAGGGAGACGCATAATGGCGCTCGGAACCAAGACACTTCAGCCCGCTGACCTCGACACGTTCGAGAACGAGCGCCTGGTTGACGAACTGAAGAAGGCGAAGGAAGAACTCTTCAACCTTCGTTTCCAGTCGGCAACCGGACAGCTGGAAAGCCACGGACGTGTCCGCGCCGTCAAGCGCGACATCGCCCGCATCTACACCATCATTCGCGAGCGCGAGCTCGGCCTGCGCACGGTCCCCGTTGCACCGGCAAAGCCCGCAAAGGCTGCCTCGAAGGCAAAGGCTAGCGAAGAGACCGCTGAGACCGTTGAGGAGACCAAGTAATGGCTGCAGAGAAGAAGGTCGACGCATCGACCGACGCACGCAACTACCGCAAGACCCGTCGTGGTTTGGTTGTCAGCGACAAGATGGACAAGACCATCACCGTCGTGATTGAGACCCGGGTCAAGCACCCGCTGTACGGCAAGGTCATGAGCCGCTCGTCGAAGGTCAAGGCCCACGACGAATCCAACTCGGCCGGCATTGGTGACCTCGTCATCATCGCCGAGACCCGTCCGCTGTCGGCCACGAAGAACTGGCGACTCGTCGAGATCGTGGAGAAGGCGAAGTAATTCGCCTCTCGTACTAGGAGAACAACATGCTTCAACAGGAATCCCGACTCAAGGTTGCCGACAACACCGGCGCCAAGGAGCTGCTCACCATTCGTGTGCTCGGCGGCTCAACTCGCCGTTACGCGAGCCTTGGTGACATCATCGTCGCAACCGTCAAGGACGCCATCCCCGGCGGAAACGTCAAGAAGGGTGAGGTCGTCAAGGCCGTCATCGTTCGAACCGTCAAGGAAGTTCGTCGCGCAGATGGCTCGTACATCAAGTTCGACGAAAACGCAGCGGTCCTCATCAAGAACAAAGAAGGCGAGCCGCGCGGTACGCGTATCTTCGGTCCCGTCGGTCGCGAACTCCGTGACAAGAAGTTCATGAAGATCGTTTCGCTCGCACCGGAGGTGATTTAGTTCCATGCAGAACATCAAAAAGGGTGACACTGTCATCGTTATCAGCGGAAAGCGCCAGTACAAGGGCAAGACCGGCGAGGTCCTCGAGGTCCTCGTTGAGTCGAACCGCGTACTCGTTCAGGGCATCAACATGGTGACCAAGCACGTCAAGGCTGGCCAGACCGCTCGCGGAACGACCACCGGTGGCATCGAGACCGTTGAGTCGCCGATCCACGTGTCGAACGTCGCTCTTGTCGACCCCAAGACCAAGAAGGCAACTCGCGTTGGCTTCCGTACCGAAACCGTTACCAAGAACGGTGTAGCGAAGACGGTTCGTGTTCGCTACGCAAAGAAGTCAGGTGAAAAGATCTAATGACCGCTACTGCAGCTGCCGCGGCTGGCAAAATCCAGCCCCGCCTCAAGGCTAAGTACCGTGCCGACATTGTCGCTGCGTTGACCAAGGAGTTCGGTTACACGAACCCCCACCAGGTCCCTCGCCTCGTCAAGGTCGTTGTGAACACCGGTGTCGGTGAAGCAGCACGTGACTCGAAGGTTATCGATGGGGCCGTTCGCGACCTCACTCAGATCACTGGTCAGAAGCCCGTCGTCACCAAGGCGCGCAAGTCGATCGCACAGTTCAAGCTGCGCGAGGGCATGCCGATTGGTGCACACGTCACTCTTCGTGGCGACCGTGCGTGGGAATTCGTCGACCGTCTCGTGACGCTCGCCCTTCCCCGCATACGTGACTTCCGTGGCCTCTCGCCGCGTCAGTTCGACGGAAACGGAAACTACACCTTCGGTCTCCAGGAGCAGTCAGTGTTCCACGAGATCAACCAGGACAAGATCGACCGCGTCCGTGGTTTCGACATCACCGTCGTCACCACCGCCAAGACCGACGATGAAGGCCGCGCGTTCCTCCGCGAACTCGGCTTCCCCTTCATCACCCAGTAAGCCACCACTGTCTAGGTCTGCACCCGCGTAACGGGTGGAGAAACCGGGCGGAGAACAGGAAAACACAACAATGACAATGACAGATCCGGTCGCAGACTTGCTGACCCGTCTGCGTAACGCGTCGCGTGCACACCACGACGCCGTCACGTTGCCCTCGAGCACGATCAAGGCGGGAATCGCCGAGA
>JBJOQU010000158.1:0-7189 GCA_046049745.1 Actinomycetota bacterium
TTTGTTGCGACGCTCATGCTGGGCATCGATTGGTGGTGGGGCGTTCTGCTCGGACTCATCATCCTCGGCGTTGCAACGGTGGGGGACCTCATCGAATCTCTCATCAAGCGTGAACTAGGGACGAAAGACGCGTCACATTTCCTGCCAGGGCACGGCGGTTTCCTCGACCGACTCGACTCAGTTTTGCCGTCGATGGTCGTCGCTTCGGTTTTCGCCATCCTGTTCTCCTAGGGCAGAATGGAGAGGTGACATTCCCTCTCGCAGATCCCAAGTCCCTCGGTTACGACCAGGCCATTGTCGACGCTTTCCTCGACCGTGCACGACAGGCGTTCCAGGGAACTGATACGTCGTTGACGAGTGCTGACTTGCGTTCCGTCGCTTTCCCGCTCGTCAAGGGCGGATATACCCCCGCGGACGTCGACTCGGCGGTTGAGCGCCTCGAGGATACCTTCGCCGAGCGAGAACGTGACGCACGGATTGCCGAAGTGGGAATCGACGCATGGAACGCCGAGGCGCGCGAACTTGCCCAAGAGATTCTCAACCGCATCGGCCGCGCCAAGGGTCGCCGTTTCCGCCGCGCCGGACTTGTCTCGTACGGCTACAACGTTGCCGATGTCGACGCGTTCGCGGATCGCGTCCACGACTTTTTCACCGCAGGTGCGCACCTTTCCCGCAGCGAGGTCAGGGCCACAGTGTTCCGACCCCAACTTCGCGGGTATGACGAATCGCAGGTCGATTTCCTTCTCGACGAGCTGGTTCGCGTCATGCTCGCTGTGAGGTAGTGAAAACTTCCGCGCTCTCACGGCCGCGACCCGGTGTGTCTCTCACCGCGGTGGTGGGTGTTGCCGTGCTCCTCTTCGGGCCGGTAGTGGCGCCGTTCACGACGATCGCACTGAGCAACGCGTCCACCACGGACGGTACCCCCGGGCAACAGTTCACGGCGATTGATGGCTCGGTCATTGCGGTTGAACGCGATGCGTGGTCGTTGAGCTCGAGTTTCTTTGTCGCAACGTCGTCGGAAGTGCGCGCTGCTCAGGAATACGCGCTGTTGGCGCTCCAGGAAAAAGGTTTTGACGAGACCGAGTTCATGTGCCTCGTCAACCTGTGGAATCGCGAATCTCACTGGAACTATCGCGCGGAGAACCGCAACAGCGGCGCCTACGGAATCCCGCAGGCGCTTCCCGGCAAGAAAATGGCGTCGGCCGGCGCCGACTGGCAGACGAATCCCGAAACTCAGATCGACTGGGGTCTCGGGTACATCACCAATCGTTACAAGTCGCCGTGTCGTGCGTGGCAGCATTCCGAGGACAAGGGCTGGTACTGATGGGCCGTCGGAACAAACCCAAGCGCGAGGAGCACGTCCCGCTCGACCTGAACCGCACTGCGGGAAGTCGACGCGTCGAACTTCGTCGAGGCGAATCGTACGTCGTCCAGGACATCTCTGCAGCGAACGCGCAAAAGGAATACACCTGTCCCGGTTGTGTCATACCAATCCCTGAAGGTATGGCGCATCTTGTCGCGTGGCACGAAGAGGGAATGTTCGGTGACGAGGCCGCTCTGCGGGACCGTCGCCACTGGCACATTCCGTGTTGGAAGTCGGGTCGATGAACGAAATCCGGTCAATGACCGTTCTTCCTGCTCACCGCGAGGACATCGAACTTCACACCGACGACGGTCTTACTCTTGTTGGTGAACTCGCACTGCCCGAATCAGGAGCGCCCGTCGCGACAATTCTGTTCCTTCACCCTTTGCCGACCGCCGGCGGGTTCATGGATTCGCACATCCTGCGTAAGGCCTCCAACCGTCTTCCCGCGCTCGCGAACATCGCCGTGGTGCGGTTCAACTTTCGGGGTGTGACGAGCCCGCGAGGTACCTCTGACGGCCAGTTCGGCCACGGCGTTGACGAACGCCGTGATTTCGAGGCAGCACTGCGCTTCATCCGCGAACGGGGACTTCCCAACCCCTGGGTTATCGGCTGGTCATTCGGGACTGAGGTGGCGCTGAATCACGCCGTCGGGCACGGGGTCGCTGGGTTGATTCTGTTGTCTCCGCCGCTTCACCGAACCACGCCAGAGGCTCTCGCGCGCTGGAACGATGAAGAAATGCCGATTGTTGCCCTCATTCCCGAACTTGACGACTACCTGCAACCGACCGAGGCGCGTGAGCGATTCAGCGTCATCCCGCACATCGAACTCGTTGCGGTCGAAGATGGCAAGCACCTCTGGGTTGGCGAAAAGCAGACCCTCCGCGTTCTCAGCGAGATCGTCGAGCGGCTCAACCCGTCAGCATTGCCTCTGCCGACGCACGTCGACTAGCGCTTGTCCTGAGCGGGGATGAAGACCTCGCGGACGATGATGAGAATCGACGCGGCGACCGGGATTGCCACAATCGCGCCGAGCACACCCATGAGCGCACCACCAGCGAGCGCGGCGATGATGACGACGACACCGGGGACCTTGACGGCACGGTTCATGATCATCGGTCCAATGACATACGCCTCAAGCTGCATGTAGATCAAGTAGTAGATGCCGACCGCGAGGGTGGTCATCGGGTGCTCGGGGTCAATCAGGAACTGGGTTGCGACGATGATGAGTGAACCCGTGACGGTACCGACCAGCGGGATGAGCGAGAATAGCAACGCGATGATGGCGAACAACGCTGGGTAGTGGGCGCCGATGATGGACAACGCGATGAAACTGAGGATGCCGTTGGCGAGACCCTGTGATCCCTGTCCAATGACGTACTGGCCGACGGCCTTGATGACCTGTTCGGCCAACCGGATGAATGTTTCGCGCTTCGACGCCGGAACGACCGAATAGACAGCCTTGGTGATCGACGGTAACGAGACGACCAAGTAAATCGTGAGCATGATTGTGAGGAAACCGCCGAGAGCCGCGTTCGCAAAGCCGACTCCCACCGAGAGGACACCGCCACCGATACTCGCAATGTTGGCGGGATCGGACAGGAACGCGATGATTCCCTGGATCGTCGCGTGCACGTCGAGAACCTCTACCGGGATGAACGTTTGAACCGCGCCCTCAAGTTCGACGAGTGACCCGTAAGACGTGAGGAACGAGAGGATTCCTGAGTACAACAGAGTTATTTGTTCGACGAGCACGGGGACGATGGCCAGCGCAAACGCGGCGAAAACCCCGAGAACGGCGACGACGACGGACACGACGGCAAGCCAACGCGGAAACTTCTTCGAGACGAGGTAACGCACGATCGGGTCGAGACCCAGAGCGAGAAACAAGGCGAAACTGACGTACGTGATGACCGAACCGAGTGTGATGACGGCGCTTCCGATGAGCATCGCGGTGAGGACACCGAGTCCACCCAGCAATCCGATCCGGAATGCACCGTGGATGGTCATCAGTCGCCTGCTGGCTTACGCGTGCGCTTTGCCGCTGCCGGCTTTGACGCGGTCGCAGCCTTCGCCGCAGCGCCGACGGCCTTGTTGATATCGCCAATGTAGGCGGCAATCGCGTCGCGCTCTGCTTGAAGTTCAATGAGTCGCTTCTCGGCGTCGTCAACGATCGACTTCGCCTCCGAGCGGGCGCGCGTCAGAATCTTCTTGGCGCGAGCCTCGGCGTCTTCGACGAGGTGTCGCGATTCTTCCTTGGCTTGGATCTCGACACGTTCGCGCGTCTTGAGGACCTCGGACTGAAGTCGGTTGTGTTCCTTCTTCAACGCCGCGACGGACTTCTGGAGTTTCGTGAACTCATCATTTGCCTTGGCGAGGTATGCCTCATTCTGGGCAACCGCGTCGCGGTGGTATTCGAGGAGCTTCTCTTCCTCTTCGTGACGACGAGCGGTCACTTCGGCAGCGAGGTCCAGCTTCGCGCGCTCTGCTTCAGCCAACAGACGCGCAATTTCGGCGCGGGCTTCTTGCGCTTCCTTGTCCATGACGAGTCGTGCTTCGGCGACCTCACGGTCAAATGCCGCACGCTTCTCTGCCATTTCGCGCTGAGTCGTCGCGCGCAATTCTGCGGCTTCGGTTGAGGCGCTTCCGCGAATTCGTACACCTTCGCGAATCGCTTCGTCGTTCATGGCCTGCACGTCACGCTGAGCAATCGCGATGAGGTTGTCGGCGTCAATCGCTGCGGTGTTCGTCGCATACGTTGCACGTTCGTCTGCGGACGCGAGGATCGCCTCAGCGCGCGCGGTTGCCTCTCCGACAATCTGATCCGCCTCGATGCGGGCATCGGTCAAGAGTCGCTGGGATTCGATGTCCGACGTCGACATGAGCACAGTTGCTTGTTCCTCAGCGGTGCGCAAAACCATCTCGAGCTTGGTTCCCAGACCGGCGTAGGTCGGCGTGCTGGGCTCGGAGGCCTCAATCGATTGCTGAGTTCCGGCAATTCGCGCGAGTTCAGTCGCGAGCTCGTTGCGCTCGGTGTTCGAGGCGATGATTTCGCGCCGCAGGTTCGCAATGGCTTTATCGACATCGTCACGCGAGTATCCGCGCATGACGATGGGGAACTGTCCGTCCGTAGCCACTTGTCCTCCTCGAATGGTGACATTTCAGTTTAGCCGTCACCGCGGACGGGGAAAAACCGCGAGCGAAGGCTCAACAGGTTCGGCTAAACTAGCGTTTTGTCGTACTGAGGGGGATGTGATGCGCTTTTTCTACGCCGTCGTCCTCTTCGTTGTCTCTCTCGCATTCTTCGCGGGAAGCCTCGTCATCCGTCACGTTTTCTCGGCACCGGACACCCAGACACAGACAATCTCCGTGGAGGGCGACGCTCCGATCACGGTCATTGATGCCCGGGAACTTCGCCGCGTCGCGGGAACAGAAACGATTGTTGCGTCAACCGGCGACCCGGCGACGCCCGTCACGATCGCCTGGGGGCGCACGCAAGACGTTATGGCGTGGGTCGGTAGCGCGTCCTACCAATTCATCACCGTCGACAAAGCCACGGGTGAGCTGACCGAGTCGCCCGTGTCGGGCCTCGAGCCCTCTGTCCCGAGCCCGTCAGGATCAGACCTGTGGGTCCAAGAGTGGAATGGCGAGGGCCAGATCAGCGCCGATTTCGCCTTGCGCAAAGGCCAGTCGATCCTCATCGCAACGGATGGAACTGGACCTGCGCCCACGTCTCTCACGGTGATCTGGAATCTCGAGGTTGATCGAACGATCCCCACGATTTTGCTCTACCTGGCTGCATTGACGGGAATCGCTGGCGTTGGCGCTTTCCTGTGGGCTCTCTGGCGTGAACGCCGCCAACGTCGTCATCGTCAGGGTCGCATGCCGCGCGCCCCCAAGCCTCCGCGCTGGCGCCCGAAGCGCCCCGGTTTCATGGGCGGCGGGCCTGTCCCGCGTCGCCGCGGACGTCGCATGGCGGGAATGGTTGTCGGGCTCGGATTAGTTCCGGCGATGTTGGTTGGCTGCGCGACAGGCTCGTCGGTTCAACCGACTCCAACCCCAGTTGCAACGGGAAAGTTGCCGTTTGTTGCAGTCACCAATCAGCAGTTCGACCGAATTTTGGGGACCATTGTCGGGACGCTGTCCGTTGCGGATGAGAAGCGCGCGGAGAACATCGCGGCAACCCGACTTCAGGGTTCGGCACTTCGGTTCCGCTCGGCGACATATCGTGTCAAGGCGGCGAACCCCAAGTTGGGCACGCTGTTCCAGATCCCGAATGGAACCGTCAGCTTGATGCTCCCGCAGCAGACGGAAGGTTGGCCTCGCTCGGTGTTCGCCATCATCGACGACACGACGAGCGAAGAGGCTCCCTCGGTTGCGATTGTCATGACCCAGGACAGTCCCCGAAACAACTATCACGTCGACTACACCTTCGCGCTCGAGCCAGGTGTTGTGATGCCCGAGGTCCCGTCCGCCGATTACGGCACCGCAGTTCTCTCTGGCGACACCGGACTTCTCTCGGCGACACCGGCACAGGTGGCCGAGCAGTATGCCGATCTACTCGTCAACGGTGAAGCGAGTGCGTACTCGTCGATTTTTGACGCAGACACTCTCCAAGAACAAATCGGCGCCGAGGCGAAAAAGACGCGCGTCGCCGAAATGAAGGGGTCGATGAAGTTCTCGTGGCGCGACTCGATGACCGAGGACATCCCGGTCGTATTCGCCACGAGTGACGCGGGCGCCCTTGTAGCCCTCACCATCAACGAAGCCGAGACGGTTCGCCCCGCACGCGCCGGTTCGGCGATTTCAACTGAGGGAGCGGTCAAGATTCTGTCCGGTCGACCCAGCTCACTGCGCGGAATTACGGCGAATTATCAGTACCAGTTGCTGTTGCACGTCCCCGCGATCGGGTCGTCTGACAAGATCCGCCTTCTGGGGTATTCGTATACCCTCGTGTCAGCCCAGGAGTATCGCTAGCTAGCGGTCGAGCGTGAACCAGAGCCCGCCAAGCGGCGGCACCTGAATCACAGCAGAGGCATCGCGTCCGCCCCACGGCGTGTTGTCTGCGACGACGGAGCCGAAGTTTCCCACACCGCTTCCGCCGAAGTCTTCGGCGTCGGTGTTGAGGATCTCGCGCCAGGTTCCGACCGCCGGCATCGCCAAACGGTAGTCGTTCAGGGGGTTTCCGCCAAAGTTGAAGACGCCGACGAACGGCGTTCCCGTCGCGTCACGACGTATGAACGCGACGAGATTGTTGTGCGAATCTCCGCCTTCAATCCATTCGAAACCGGCGGGCTCGTTGTCGAGTTCCCACAGTTGCGGGTGAGCCTTGTACAGCGCGTTAAGTTGGCCGACAAGTCTCGCCAGTCCTTGGTGGGCGGGCTGGTCCAGAATCCACCAGTCAAGTCCGCGCTCTTCGCTCCACTCGCTGGGTTGGCCGAACTCTTGGCCCATGAACAGCAATTTCTTGCCGGGGTGCATCCACATGAACGATAAATACGCACGCATGTTCGCGAGCTTCTGCCATTGGTCACCGGGCATCTTGTGTAGCAGCGAGCCTTTGCCGTGTACGACCTCGTCGTGCGAGATGGGCAGCATGTAGTTCTCGCTGAACGCGTAGAGGAACGAGAACGTGATCTCGTTGTGGTGGTGTGAACGCCATGCAGGGTCGCGTTCCATGTACGACAACGAGTCGTGCATCCAACCCATGTTCCACTTCATTCCGAAACCAAGTCCGCCGGCCGCTGTTTCAGCGGTGACGCCCGGCCACGCGGTCGACTCCTCCGCGATCATGACAATCCCGGGGTAACGCGCGTACGCCGTCGC